>JAFGMF010000095.1 GCA_016927675.1 Candidatus Cloacimonadota bacterium | reverse complement strand
TCCTGTAATCTTCTGAATCAAGCTTCTCCATAATCTTACCCATTGTTTCCACAAGGTGGATCATGACTGCCACATTATCTTTCCCATGTTGTCTGATCTGATAAAAAGCTGTTTTGCATAATCCCTTAAATCCAGTCTGATCAAGGATGATCCTTAAATTTCCATCTTCGTCAAATTTGTGGAAATCCGGCATCACTCTGCCCGAAACAAGTGTAAGCCCCTCTGCTAATCTGTCTATGCAGGTATTGGCAGTAAAGGGATCGTTAATACTGGGAGATAATGCCCTCAAAGCAATTTCAACCAGTTCATTCATCACAAATTCTACATCCTGAGTTGCGGTACGATTTTCTCCGAGATAGAAATAATTAGTGAAGCGGGATAATTTATCCTCTTCCAGCATCTGCCCGGCATGAATATGGGCAAGAACATCATTTTCTATAACAAAATCTCCCGGTCTCTGCACTGTTCTTATGATCACATTTTCTTCTACTGCCGCCTGCAGAAGTCCGTTTTCATTGACCGCCTGGATGTAACCTGTCTTGTTTGATTTGATCTCATGTACTTTAGCGGGAAGGTGTTTCTCCCAGTTAATGGTATTTTCATACGATTCCGGGATATCTTCGTGAGCCGGATATGTCCTCAGGATCAAAGACTTCAATTCATTCGAAACAGACAAGATTACATTCGGAGCCTGAATATTTCTGGCGACATGATGGATAAAGAAAGTAAGCATTACCAAAGTTGCACCACTCAAGGCAAAAGAACCAAGCACTGTAATGTTGGGTATTCCACTGTTACCCTCCAGCCTGCCGATGATGAAAAGAGCAGTTAGATTATAAAATAAGGCTGCAATAAAAATGCCGATCAGCAATTGATTGCTGCGAGCCCTCATATAGGTTCTCAGCAATCTGGGACCTAATTGCGATGCAGCCAGCGTAAGCACTACCACTGTGCTGGAAAAAACTATACTCAAAGCAGTTACGATCGCACCGATTAACACTGACAACAGAGATCGAATCGATTCCAGATTGCCTTTCCCAACCCCGGGAATGGCAAAGCCGGTAATATTATCAATATTAAGAAAAACAAGGCAAAGGACAACAGCAGCGACAGCCATCAAGAAAGGAAGAAACCAGAAGTTTGTCCTCAAATTATCCCATTTATTTTCCAACCATGTTTTCATAATCTGTATCCTAAAATTTATTTACCCTTACTATTTTCTCTACAACCAGATGATTCCTGCTGAAAAAAAAGAGGTATTCTTAGATGTTTTCATCCCAATCTTAAAATCCATTTAAAAAATTTACGATTATCCATCGGGAGATATTTTTTTACTGAAGATATACTCCGGTGCCGATAAAATAATCTGTTCCGGGAATCGGCTCTACATATCCCAATTTCCTGTATTCTGCTTCATCATCGGGCTTCTGCCAGAAATAATCCACAAAACCCCCGCCGGTCCGGCTGACTTTGCTCAATTCCTGGATCACCAACTTTCCCTGTTCATCCTGATATTGAGACAGATCTTTACCCTCGAGATCTTTCTGGGTTGCATGAGCTATGTTTATACAATCATAATTGTAAATATAAAAATAACCTGTTTCATCCGGATAGAAACGAATCGGTGTGATAAACCTGCGCAGAAATTCAATCTGCTCCTCTTCCGTTTCCATTTCGGCAAGAACTGCTGCCAAACCAGTTGCAGTTGTATGTACCACATACCTGGCAATTTCCTCGTATTGCCCTGATGAATCCCTACAACCAAATTGGGCAAGAAAAATAATTGTAATAAAGATCAATAATAACTTCGCTGATACAATGCGCATAATGATCCTCCAAAACGATTTATGGTTTTGAGTATTTTATTTGAAATTGCAGAGTCAAGTAATTTTATCCTAAACACGAAAGTTTTCATATTCCCGTCAGTCTTTAATAAACTGCAGATTACCGTCATCTTTTTAAAAAGATAAATTGCTTGCATTATGCACATATGTGTATTATATTATTTTTTTTGCCGTCCGGATACGATATTTTTGTCTGGAGCATGATTTAAGGAATATTTTATGATCTTTGATATAGATTTTATAGGTGTTAACAAGTTAAATAATATCTGAGATATTTAGAAGGATCAGATCTCTTGAAATATACCTGATCGTCTTATCAGATAATAAGAGGTATATGTCATTAAAGCCGATAAACGATCTGTTATTTATCGTTAGAAGAATAAAATAACTTGAAATTAATTTAAGGAGGTTGAAATGGGTAACAGAAACAATGGTTCCGGTCGTGGTATGGGATTGGGCGGCGGCCGGGGTCGTAACAGCGGTGGCGGATACAGTATCGGAGGATATTGTGTTTGTGCTAAGTGCGGAACAAAAGTCGCCCACCAGCAGGGAATTCCATGTACAAACCTGAAGTGTCCCAGCTGCGGAAATATAATGGTCCGGGAAGAATTACTCAATGAGCGTTCGAAATAATAAAACTAATGGTTAGATCTTAGTTTCGGATTTCTTTTGCTGTGCTAATTTGAGGAGAAAGAGAGATGAAACATCCCTGTTTGATACGAACACACAAGGGGATGATTGATCATGAAAATGTCATCCTGCCTGCCAACCGTAGTTTTAACGAAGGCTGGAGTTCGACTTTAGTCGAGTATCGAAGGATAAGACAAAAATTAATATTCGACACTTCGATATGTCTCCGGCAGTAGCCGGATCCTACTTCCGACTTCGTTCCGAAGGTTTTCGAAACTACGACGGGACAGGCAATGTGACAGGGGTTTTAATCATATAAAACATCCATGATTTAGGAAAACCCCCATTCATTCCCACTTATCATCCTTCTCCGGCAGCTGCCGGATTCGGATGACAAACAGGGGGAGAAAATAATACTCCCCTTTCGGAAGGAGAGAAAACAATCCCGAAGATTGTTCAGGGATTAGAGTGGTTTAATAAAAAAAAGGATATTAATCAAATGAAAATCTTGATAGTTTATGATAATTTTTCTGGTGATAATTCTTTAATCCCCGACTGGGGATTTTCCTGTTCCATCGAGACGGGTAAAAGGAAGATCCTGTTTGATACGGGAGGCAATGGTAAAATCCTTCTGGAAAACATGCGTAATCTGAACATCGATCCCGGAGATTTTGACGATATTTTCATCTCTCACCCGGACTTCGATCATATTGGGGGTTTATCGGATATCCTGAATCTGAATCAACAGGCAGTGATCCATAATCCTGTTTCTTTCAGGGGGATCAGGTATTCTAACAAAGTTATCTATTATGATAAACCGACACAGATCTATCAAAATATATTCACAACCGGAGAATTGGGACAGCGGGAACAATCCCTGGCAATCAAAATTGACCAGGGTCTGGTAATCATCATTGGCTGTGGTCATCCCGGGATTGGCAATATCATCGATTCACTTGAAGAATTCGCCAGGATTGCGGATTCTTTTACCGGACTGGGAAAGATATATTCTATTGTTGGCGGATTACACGGATTCAGTGAATTCGACGTACTGGAGAAAATCGATAAGGTCTGTCCCACCCATTGTACGAAAAACATCGAAAAGATCCGTCAATTATATCCTGAAAAATTTATCAAAGGCGGTGTGGGAACTGTAATAGAATTCGATGATTAACGTTTTCGGGACAGAAGGATATGATCACATGAAAACAAGGCATTAACATCAAATAGCATTATGGAAATTGAAGGTCTGAGAAATTGCAG
>JAFGMF010000094.1 GCA_016927675.1 Candidatus Cloacimonadota bacterium | reverse complement strand
TCGTGATCAGTTTCTGGATGCGAGATAATTTTTATGCCGGGATACTGTTTGCGCAGAGAAGATATCTGCGATGCTGAAAATCTTTTATGAACATAACAGGAACCCTGCCACAGGTATATCTGAGCTCTGTTATGAGAAGATAACTGGATCTGATCATTTTTCCTGCTGACGGAACAAATATCATTAACTGAAAAACCGGCTTTTATCGCTGTATTATAGCCCAGATTGAAATCTGGAATAAACAAGATAGCTCTGTTCTGGTCAAGATAATACCTGATAATCTGCAGAGCATTTGAACTTGTACAGACACAACCTTCATTATAACCTGCAAAACTTTTCATCTCTGCTTCAGAATTTATATAAACGATTGGGATCACTGGTTTTTCCAGAATTTTATTGATTTCCCGAGAAACAGTGAGAGCAGTTTTTAAATCAATAGTCTGAGCCAGAGGACATCCTGCCGATAATTCAGGCAGCAGGATCGTCTGTTGTTCAGGACAGATTATCCTGGCTGTATCAGCCATGAATTTTACTCCGCAGAATACAATATATCGGGATTTGATATTCTGACATTCTCTGGCAAGCTGATAAGAATCACCGATCAGATCAGCGTGGTTGGTGATGGCAGAATTTTGATAATGATGGGCACAAATTGTGATCAAACTGCCAAGATCAGAGCGTAATGACGTTATCGATTTGCTAATCTTATCTGTAGATTTACTGCTGCTCATATCAGATTTCTTCCTTTTTCAGTGAAAAGTCAAAAGCCGGTGCACTATGGGTAATTTTGCCAACAGAGATGTAGTCAATTCCCAGTTCGGAGAGTTCTGAGACTCGTTCGAGAGTAACATTCCCCGAAACCTCAAGCTGGACTTTGCCCTGGCATAACTCTACGGCTTTGACAATATCTTCATTAACCATGTTATCAAGCATGATCACATCAATTCCGCAATTCAAAGCTTCCTTGACTTCTGTTAGATTCCTGGTTTCAACTTCGATCTTATATTTCTGATGCCAGCGTTCTCTGACAAGCTTCACTGCTCTGGAAATACTTCTCGCTGAATCAATGTGATTATCTTTGATCATGACCATATCATACAAGCCCATCCTGTGATTCTTACCACCACCGCAGGTTACAGCATATTTCTGTAAACTTCTTAAACCGGGAAGAGTTTTTCGGGTGTCAAGGATAACAGCTTTCCCCCGCGCAGCTCGTACAAATTCTGCTGTTAAAGTGGCAATTCCGCTCAAATGAGCAAGGAAATTAAGTGCAACACGTTCTCTGCTGAGAATTTCAGCTACCAGACCTGTGATCCGGGCAACAGTTATTCCGGGGATAAGTGAGTCACCATCATGATAAAAACAATCTACACGACAGGCAGTATTGGTGAAGATTTCTTTAACCAGCCCAATTCCGCAGAGCAGGCCGGATTGTTTAGCGATCAATTTAAAGGTGGTTTTTTCCTGCTGAAATATAGCTGAGCCGGTAATATCTCCCACATCTGAAAGATCTTCTTCCAGAGCAGTAATGATGATTTTTTTCATGATACCCTGTTTTCCTGAAAGACTTTTCATAACTACCGGGAAAATTCAGGGAATTATGTCAAATATAATCTTACTTTTTGATAAAGCTGCAACAAATAGATTAAAATATATCTCGAAAAGATTTTACAGTCAGATTTAAAGAGTCAAATTACTGGTATTTGGCTTTTAACTCTTCGATCTGTTTTTCCTGTTGTTCAATTAACAGTCTGCGTAATTTTTCCTGTCTGCCAATTTCCAGCCCGGCAACCAACAGGATCACAAACCATGAAACAATAATGCTCCAGAAGACAATACCTCTTTCATTGAAGAAATAAACAGCAAAGAGCAGGATGATGGATATAGCTCCGAGCAGAGTTAACAGGATAGGAATAGAATACCAGGGTAGGCTTTTACTAGTCATAGATGATTTATCACTCATTTTTCCTCCAGATCAATTTAAAATGTTCAAAGTTATGGCTTGAGAAGCTGCTGAAATTGTCATTTTCACTTCGACGCAGCCGTCATTACCATGCCCGATGCTTTTATAAGAGCGATCGTTCCCGGTTTCATTACCGGAACCGACTATAGTAAGGATATCGCCTTCCCAGGATGCAAGATTCATCCAGAAAACACCATTTTGGGTTGTGAATTTATCTCCCCTGGGTGATTCCTCATAATTCTCAAAATGCAACCAGGTACCTAAGCGACCACCCTCTTTGCGGTTAGCATGACCAGGCTTGTCAAAAGGTATCCAGTGTCCTTCTCCACCTCCCATACTGGCAGGCATTTTCAAGAAAGCAAGACAGTGACCCGCCATGGAATTAAGGTCATGTATCAGAGCATCACGATTAGCCTTTTTACTCTGTTCTTGAAAGATCCCGATACCACCCGCTATTGCTACTGCCACTATGATCACGCTCAAAATAAGTAAAAGGAGCTGTTGTGTTCCCATATTACTTCCTTTTTTTATTCTTTTTTTTATCAATTCAGAAAAAAATGTCAAATACATTTTTCTTTAAAATAATTATTTAAGACAATCTTAACTTATCTGACCAATGAAAAATGATGTTCGAAAGCTGTTGAAAAATCTGATGTGTTTTTTCTTAATCAATCATATAAGATTCTGGATGCTGGAAAAATTGCTCTTGACATGGCATCCAGCTATCTGAAAATCCTTCAGTTGACTTGAATTATCGGGAGTAGTAAGTTCGGTTGAGCAGCCGAAAGAGAGAAATAACCTGAGAACAACTTAAGATTTTTTCTGGTTTGCTCAAGATAATTATTGGATGGGGTAGAGGTTAATGTTTATTAGAATTTTCAATTTTGAGATATGTCACGAAAATCAATGATCTATTTTCTGATACCGGTTCTTGCTGTTTTAATCCTGTTGATCCTCTTTTTTTCTACTCTGATCATTACGGTTGCTGGTTTCAAGCCTACGGAAGGTAAGGTATCGTTGACTGTCAATTCCGATAGAATTTTTCAGGAGAATGATGTTCTCTCTATTATCACCTGGAACCTGGGTTACGCTGGTCTGGGGGAAGAATCCAATTTCATTGCCGATGGTGGCAAAAGCATTCTACCTCCCTCAAGAGAAATCGTTCAGAAAAATATAATCAATATCGCATCCTTCCTGCAGGAAAATTCTGCTGATATCTGGCTGCTTCAGGAAGTAGCCAAAAAATCTCGGTTGATTTTCAATCTGGATATATGGCAAAGGCTGACGCAAAATTCATCTGAATATAATTATGCACATTCTCCTACTGTGAAAATTCCCTGGTTTCCCATTGTCGGCAGACTAATCACCGGTAATGCCATTTTTTCCATTTTTCAGCCGTATCAGGTTTTACGTCATAATCTGCCCCTGGAAGAAAAAGGCTTTCTGGGGATTTTCCAGCAGAAATACAATTTCATGTCTGCCCATTTTGATCTGCCTTCCCTGAAAAGACAGTTAATCGTTGTAAATCTGCATCTGGCAGCTTTTGACGAAGGTGGTAAGATAAGAAAAAAACAACTCGAAAAACTGCGGATTTTTCTGCTGACAGAATATGAGAAAGGCAATTATTTGATAGTGGGAGGTGATTGGAATCATAGATTGACAGATACTGATTTTATCACAACAACTGAAGAAAAATATCTTTTCTGGGTTCATGATCTGCCTGCGGATTTTACACCTGCCGGCTGGCAGTGGGCTTTTGATGAAACTGTGCCCACAGTAAGAACTCTGGAGCGATCTTACCAGCCACAGGAGAATTATACCTGCATCATAGATGGTTTTCTGCTGTCACCAAATCTGGAGTTACTCGCCGTGAAAGGATATGACCAGCAATTCAAATATTCCGATCACCAACCGGTGAGAGTTGAGATAAAATTGAGAAGCGATAGGATAAAAACTTATGAATAGAAAATCGGGATCAAGAACAGATTCTATAATTTTATCTAACAATTTGATCATTTTCTCCGACAAGTGACTGATCTACCACAACAGGCAGGTG
>JAFGMF010000093.1 GCA_016927675.1 Candidatus Cloacimonadota bacterium | reverse complement strand
TCTCATAAATACCAAAACGCAGTTATCAAGAGATTTACTCTTTGTGATTCATTTTTGTCATTATACTTCTAAACCATCGTTCGAATATTTATCACGAACCAATCGATCGTATCTGACAGAGTCCCGGCAAAAAAAAAATAAACAAATTTCTTGAAACGAACTATCCCCGAGGCAGAACCTCAGGGAATTCTTTTGCTTAAAAACCTGTATTATGATGTTATTATTATGTAATATTATATCACAATTTTTCTATTCAGCTAATTTCATTACCGTGAAAAGCTGGTTACCTGATAAAATGTCACTTTTAAGATGGAAATCTGGGAGAAGAAGTTAAAATTATGATAAATTTCTTGCCTAATAATGACAGTATTCTTTCTAAAGAATATGGAAAATGGAAAATTATACGTTGTTCCTACACCGATCGGAAATTTGTCAGACATAACCTATCGTGCTGTAGAGATTTTAAAAAAAGTATCTCTGATCGCCTGTGAAGATACCAGAACTTCAGGGAAACTGCTTCAGCATTACGAGATAAAAAATAAACTTTTGAGCTATCATAAGTTCAATGAAAAATCGCGAGTTCAGCAGTTAATTGAATTTCTGAAAACCGGGAAACAGATTGCTTTGATAACTGATGCGGGTACACCGGGAATATCAGATCCTGCAGCTTTAATAGTCACAAATGCCATCAGGGAGAATCTTGCTGTTGAAGTTCTTCCGGGAGCAACTGCCTTGATCCCCGCTTTGATCGGATCAGGTTTCTCTGCCGATCGGTTCAGCTTCTTTGGCTTTCTGCCAGAGAAATCTTTGGAATGCGACAATCTGCTGTCCCGGATTGCAGAAGAAGAAGCTACTCTGATCTTTTATGAAGCACCTCACCGATTATTACAGACCCTGAATTTGCTTCTGGAGAAGTTCGGCAATCGGAGAATAGTAATTGCCCGGGAATTGAGTAAACTTTACGAAACCTGGTATCGCTCCGATCTGCTCACTCTGGTTCAAAAACCTGAGTTGATCAAAATGAAGGGAGAATTTGTGCTTGTTATCGAAGGTAAAAAGAATATCTTAATCGATGAATCAGAGCTGATAGGTATGATCAAAGCTAAACTTGATCAGAATATTTCAACCCGTGATCTGGCCATGGGAATTTCTCTTCAATCGGGATATTCTAAGAGTCATATATATGATCTGATCCTGAAATTAAAAAACGGGGAAAATATTTGACTGTCAGATGAAGTAATTTTTTTTTGAAAAATAAGCACTGAGAGGAGGAAAGATGTTTCCAGGCGGGAAAAAAGGTATGCAGGATTTAATGAAACAGGCCAAGAAAATGCAGGATGATCTGGCCAAAGCACAGGAAGAGCTGGCAAATCTGATTGTGGAAGGAAGTTCCGGTGGCGGAATGATCAAAGTGCAAATTAATGGTAAAAACCAGGTGTTATCTGTGAAAATAGATCCGGAAGTTATTGATCCGGACGATGTTGAAATGCTGGAAGATCTTATTGTGGCAGCATTGAATGAAGCTCAGAATAAGATCCAGAAAACAACCGAAGATGAAATGAGTAAGTTTACCGGCGGAATGAAAATTCCCGGCCTGTTCTGATGATTTTTCAAGGTTATCTGGCAGATCTGATTCATAATCTGAAAAAACTGCCCGGAGTCGGAACAAAGTCTGCCAGGCGTATGGCAATACATTTACTGGATAAAGATAAAGAAGAAGCTCTTGCTCTGGCAGAATCCATCAGACAGACTGTTGAGAATTATCACAAATGTTCCGTCTGTAATATGCTTACGGACACTGAACCTTGTATTTTCTGCAGTGATGAAAACAGGCAATCTCAGGTTATCTGTATCGTTGAACACAGCCAGGATGTATTTCTGATAGAAGAAACTGGTGTATTCAAGGGGAAATATTTTGTGCTGGGGAAATTGCTTTCACCTCTAGATGGGATTGGTCCGGATGATATTTATTTTCCAAAATTAAAAAATTATATCAACCGGGAAAAGATCAGAGAGATAATCCTCGCTTTGAATCCTTCTGCCGAGGGTGAAAGTACCATGTCTTTTCTGGCAACTGAACTTGAAAATCTGGTGGAGAAGATAACCAGGCTTGCCACAGGTTTACCCTTCGGCGGTGATATCGAATATACAAGTTCTTTGACTCTTGAAAATGCTTTCAAGAGAAGATATTCGGTAAAAGAATGATTCAACGTCTATTATTTATTATCATTATATCCTTAATGCTTGTTCTCTGCAACTCATGCGGGCACAAAAAAGCTCCGACCGGAGGTGATAAAGATCTGCTAAAACCCGAAATAGTCGCGGTTAATCCCGAAGAGTTCAGTGATATCAGCAATTCGAATCCGGAATTTACGTTTTCCAAACCGATGGACAGAAATACCCTGGCTGCAGGACTGTATATTTATCCGCCTGTCCTGAATAAAAAATTTATCTGGGATGGTACAGAGCTGCAAGTAAAAATTTTTGAAGAACTTCTGCAGGAGACAAATTACTTTTTTTCCTTCTCAACCCGGATAAAAGGTGAGCACGACAATCCGCTTGTTCAGGATTATACATTTATATTTTCCAGCGGACGCCTGAACCAGCAGCGAATTTCGGGAGAGTTTACCTGTGAATCTCCAGATGATATCAGAGCAGAAAAGATGATAAAATTACTCTCTGCCGATACGGTACTTGTTTTTCAAAAAATCGTACCGGAAATGTATTTTGAACTGAATAATCTCAACGAACAAAATCATCTTTTGGAAGTATATATAGACAAAAATGAAAACGATCGATATGATTACAGCATTGAACCGTTCTGGAAAGAAATTGTCCCGCAGGCTGAATTTACTTCACTTATTGTTCATCTTGCCTACCAGGATACCGTTAAGGCTGACCTATCACAAGTTCAGACGCTCAGCAATAATCAGATTAATGTCATCTTCACTGAACCTGTCTCAGATCATGGAAGCTTCTTTCTAATGACTGCAGACTCACTTGAACTTGAGCTGCCCTGGCAGGCATATTCACTTATTGATGATCGGTTATCGATATTGACTGACGTGCAGGATACTCTTGTTTATGCTCTTAAAATCAGGAATTTCCTGGATTTAAAAGGTAATTTGACTGAAGAAAAAGAAATTCGTTTCAAAGGGGTCACCCGTCAGGATACTCTCAAACCTGAATTGTTGAGATCCAGCCCTCGGAACGGAGAAACAGTAGCAGAAATTAAACCGCAGATTGAATTACTTTTCTCAGAGATAATCTTGCTTGATCAGGTTGATTTTACTCTGACGGCAGTGGAAACAGGTGCTGTGATTCCCCTGAAAATCCTTCAGGGAAATTCAGAGAAATATCTTTTCGAACCTGTCAACAACCTGGGAAACTATTCTTCATATATGTTATCATTAACGGGAACTGATCCTAACGGCAATCCCTTTACGGAATTACCGGAAATCAGATTTATTACCATCATCAGATCGTAAACCCCGGATTGTTGACGAAAATTATTGCTTGACATGACAATTGAGTGAATTAGGCATGTTCCCAAAAATATGAGAGGAGTGACTAATGAAAAAAGCATTAGTATTAGTTTTATTATTGACTTTGGGTTTATACTTGGCTGCTGAGACCACATTTTCAACCAAAGGTGTTCTCCGTACCAGAACTGCCATGTACAATTATTTCGGTGAAGATGCACCGACTCACAGTTATATCGATTCCCGCTTGAGAATGTCATTCATCGGTGCCTTCAGCGAAAAGCTGAAAGCTGTCTGGCAGGTTGAAGTTGGTGATGTAAAATGGGGAAAAGAATCAACAGGCGGTGATTTGGATACCGATGGTATCAACGTTGAGACTAAACATGCTTACCTCAATTTTATCTGCCCCAATTCGGGCGTAGATATTACAGTCGGTCTGCAGAGATTTGAAGATCATAACTCGCTGGTTATGGGTGCAGATTTTGCCGCTTTTATGTTCGCCAAGAATTTCGATTTCGGTAAAGTACAGTTTGGAACCGGTAAGATTTATGAAGGTGATTATACGGAAGATGATGATGATGATCTGTTCTTCCTGAATTATTACGGTAAAAATTTCGGGATCGAAAATATTTTAAGACGTCAGATGGGCGGAGATTGGTACGATATCTGGTTCATGCCTTATTTCGTTTATCAGATGAATGATTTAATTTTTGACCTTCAGGCTATTTACAATTATGGAAGTTATACTTTAGCAGATGAATATCGGGCTGATGACGAAATAACCAACGGTGGTTATGGAGTAAATCTGAAGATTAAATATGCGAAAGATTTCAAATTAGGTTTTGAAGTTCTGTACGTAAGCGGTGATGATGGTGAAGATTCTGAATCAACCTCAGTGTTTAACACGATCCTTGAATATAACTTCAACGGTCTGGAAATCTACGGACGCGGAATTCACGACGGTCAGCAGATTGGTTGGAATGGTCCCGGAAATGGTGCAATGGGCGCAATGAATTTCATCCTTACCGGAGAATACCCGATCAAAGAAGATCTTAAACTGAAAGCAGCTTTCGGATATCTGAACACAGTAGAAGAAAATGCCAACGAAGAAACCAATCTTGGAATGGAAGCAGATCTTGGTATCTGCTGGAAAATCTACCAGCCTCTCACATTTGATCTGGTAGGCGCTTATGCCATGCCTAACGAAGATTTCTATGACGATTCAGACAGTGTGTACGAACTTTCTTCCAGAATTCAATACAAATTCTAAATTTTAAAACATTGATTTCGAGCTTCGGTTTTTTTTATAAAACCGGAGCTTTTTTTATCACAATTCAAAGTAAGTAGAAAGCTGCCTGTAAAAACTGATTGACATATAAATTTTGGTTTACATTTCTGTATAGGAAGTCTGAAATTCAATTAAGGAGATATTTTATGAAAAGAACTGCGTTGATATTTTCATTGTTTTTTCTGCTCACCGCTGCAGCTGCTCAGGTAGATTTTTACGGCAGCGCCAGGGTGGGCCTCTGGTACGTGAATCTTGATGAAGATTATACCGGAGGAGAACAGCGCACTGAAATGCACTACGACCTTTATTCTAATTCCCGCCTTGGTGCCAATTGGAAGAATTACAATTTCAAAGCCAATGTGGAATTCGGTTTCAAAAATGGAACTGCCTGCCTGAGAAAACTTTATGGAGAATATGATTTCGGAAAATTTTCTCTGCTCGTCGGGCAGACCTATACCGGTTTCGGTGATATCGCCTGCCAGGCTACTTCGATCCATTCCGGTCTGGACGATTGTCTGATCGGCTATGGCGCTTTCTATGACGGACGTCACCCAATGATTAAATTCTCGTTCAAAAACGGTCCTTATCTGATGCTGATGGAACCATCCAAAATTGCACCGGCAGGATACAGTGAATATGTAGATGCCCTTGTTCCCAAGATCAATATCGGTTATGAATTAAAGATCGATAATGTTAATCTGCATCCCACTTTCGGATTCAATATCTCTCAATATAATGAAGACATTGCCTGGTGGGAAGCTGCTAATCCGGATTTTGACCCGGCTGATTCCACCAGCACTCCAACGATCATGGTTAACAGTGACGAATTGATCTCCGCTTACGCTGCAGCGTTAACGATTACATACGCCGAGGAGAAGATTAAATTTGTCGGGCAGATCAATTACGGACAGAACATCGCCGATTACGGCATGGCAACCTCAGTTGCCGGAAATGCCGGTTGGGATGAAATCAAACAGGAAGTAATCAACATAGAAACATTTGGCGGTTATGGTCAAATCAGCTATCTGTATTCCGAAAAAATGGAATTTACTGGCGGAGCAGGTTACTTCTCTGCTAAACTTGATGGCATCGATGATAATGACGAAGCCATAAGTGCATTCGTTCAGCTTAAATATACTCTTAATGAATATGTAAAAGTTGTCCCGGAAATCGGTATTTTCGACGATCTGGAAGATCTTGCCGGCAATGTACAGGGTTCCAGGATTTATGCCGGAACAAAACTTCAGATCGATTTTTAATTAATTTTCACTTATCTATACAAAATAAGAGCGCTCATGATCGTGAGCGCTTTTTTTCTGGATAATTTAGATACTAAGCATTACCATCTACCGGTTTGGAAGCACTAGCAGGGACTGATGGTCATTG
>JAFGMF010000092.1 GCA_016927675.1 Candidatus Cloacimonadota bacterium | reverse complement strand
GCAAGTGGATTGTTCAACATGATCTGAAAAGAATAGCCTACGACTGCCAGACTGTACCCGGTTATCCATGCCAATAATAACCTTGGAATCCTTACCTGGGTGATGATCAGAGTGGATCCAGCCCGAAAAAATATAAAGATCAGAACCAGTCCAGCCAAACAGATGAAATATAGAATGATCAAAGGTAATTTATCTTTCATCAAAGATTTCCCGTAACCGCTGCAATCCCTCAGTTACTCTTACCGAAGCCCGTAGAATAAGATCGGGATCAATATCATCAATTGTATATATCCGCTGATCAAGACAGGCACTGATATCCGACCATCCTTTTCTGTTAATGATATCTTCCCGGGAAATGCCAGGATAGGTTATCAGTATTATCTCCGGGTCTCTATTGATAATCTCTTCCGGTTTTATCCTGGAATAATTACGCGGCAGCTCGGAGAAGATATTGTCTCCACCGGCAAGTTCTATCAGTTCTCCCACAAAGCTGTTATTGGCAACACTCATCAAAGGCGAACCGTAAATCTCCACGTAAACCCGTGGCTGATCACTTGAAATGTTATTTCTGATTGTATTAAGTGCGATTTCCAGACTGTCTGCTATCGCATCTGCTTTCACAGAATTATCGGTCAGAAGACCAATTTTTCTTACAGTATCCAGAAGTTCCTGTACAGATTGAGGATAAAGAGAAACTACCTGGAGATTTAATTTGCCCAGATCTGTGCTGACCAGCTCTTGTTCGAGACCCGATGTGAAAACAAGAGTTGGGTTCATTTTAAGGATTTTTTCTATGGAAACATTCCCGAATGTTCCTACTTTGGTAATTGCCTGCAATTCTGGCGGATAATTACATTCGGTTGTAACACCAACGATATTTTCCGTACCGGCAACAGCGGCTATGATCTCGGCAATTTCAGGAGATGTAACGATATATCTTGGCTGGGATGATAACACTTGCTGTTTTTGGCAGGCAAAGAGGGTCACTAAGGTGAAAATGAACAGAATTAAGCAGAATATTTTTACAGATCGTTCAACAATAAAACTAACCTGAACCAATGCTCCTCACTTTACGGCTAATGGTTCAGGAAAAAATATTTCCTCCGATCAGGATCTATTGCTCCGCAGCTCCTATTCGGTGAACTCAATGGCAGGTTTCCTGGCTTGCAGACTGTATAATTCCGAGCCTTCCCATATCAGATGATACAGTGACTCAAAACCGGACAACTTCTGCTTACAGTGGCGGAGACCACTCCCGATTTTAACGGGATTCCCTTTTACTCCTGCACCATTAAGCCGCACTTTATTATTATCTTTACTTATGTATTTTACTCACCCCGGATGTCAAGCTCTAATCTAAAAACTCATGGAAAATCCGGCTTCCAAACGGCGTTTCAACATAGGCGAAAAGTCATAGGTCTGATATTCGACATCGAGAAGATTATACCCGCCAGCAATAATATCAAGAAAACTGAAGATCTTGAAAGTTATGGAGAGATCCAGCAGAAAAGCCGAAGGGAATTCCAGCCCCTGAGAATTATATCTTCCTTCCTGATATTCCAGATTAACAGAACAATCAAAATTATCCGGTGAATATCTGAGTTCCGTAACACTCCGTAATTTTGGCAGATATCTGATATCTTCAGCTAGCAGACGGTAATCAAGATCATCTATTTTCTCGTAAAGATCGTATCTGTTATAGCTGAAATTCTGATTAAGTGAGATTTTTCCCGTGCGATAGCTGAAAGCTAATCCCACTTTCTGCCAAAGCAGATTTACTCTTTCCCAGAAGATCAGTTGCTCCGTTACCTGCTCATCAAAGCTGACAACTGCATGATTAAAATGAGTGCTGATCCCATAGGATAGAGAAAATGGTACCACGCCGTTCACATCAAGCATTATCCGGGAATTCAAAGGCACAAACTCGTTGATAACTTCATCTTCCAGGATGCTTACCGGATTGCGTACAGACATTTCCCTGTGATTCTCAATCCTGAATTCCGGTTCATTTTCATAAAACAGATAAACCCGGGATCCAAGCTTCCAGTAACCGTTTAATACTAATGCAGGCCAAAACGAATTTTTATCAACCGCCAGCCATAATCCGGCTTTCTGCATGAACGAGATATTCTTAAACCCCAGTCTCATCGATCCAGAAGCTGCTTCGCGAATAACAACACTGCGGATTTCTGTGAACATTTTCCTGTAGGAAAACTCAATCTCACCCCGAAAATCAGACTCTAAATCATCTGTTTCGCTCAAATCAGTTTGATAATCCTGATATTCAAGCAGATCATACTCACCGGAAAGAAAAAATTTCTCTAAGTTTAACTTGCTACCCAGTTCCAGATCAGAACTTTCAAATCTCAGAAAAGCACTCTTAATCTCGCTGTCTCTCCAGTCGGACATGGAATATTCACTGTAATACAAACCCGGATCCACTTTAACTGCACCCTTGCGAAGCATCCAGAAAAAATCTGCCTCCCGCTCCTGCCAGTTTTCTGTGTGTTTCAGCTCCCGGTATGAAGCAGAAAAATTGAAAAGATCGTATCTGCGATCATGAAAACCCAGCCTTCCCTGCTTGAATGAATTTTCACCGCCTCTGATTTCCATCAGAAAATCATCATCACTCTCAAGCTGATCTTCATCAGGCAGAAAAATCGAAAACCTAGGTTGATATTGGAACAGCTTCAACTGCCCGATTTCCCAGAACGGAGATAAACCGCGAAAAACAGCTGTTGTATCAGTTAAAACCCCGCTGTCACCCTCAATGATATATTTACCGAGATCAATTTCATCATCGGTCTGAGCATTCAACAGCCAGACTCCAGACACAATGAGCAAACAAAGTAGCAAACGCATAGCTAATTCCCGGCTTCGCCGATAGCATCAGAAATAAGTTTTCTCTGATCAGGAGTTATTTCTTCCTCGATTGATTTAAACAGCTTTTCAGCTTCTTCTTTATTGCCGGCTTTCAGGTATGCAAGACAGGCTACTGTTTCAGCTTCCGATCTTACCTCTACCAGATCAGGATACAGGTATCTTACCCGCAGTAATTCAGGAATACTTTCGGAATATTTATCCTGTTTATACAGACTAAGACCTGATAAATATTGTGCATTGGCTTTAACCCATTTGTCCTTCCCGGCCAGAAGATTTTTGAGTACCAGATCAGTTTCAGCAAACTGCTGTCTTTCAATCTTCCATTTCAACCAGAAGATCTTAGCCCTGGCAATATTATCTTCGCTGCCGAATTCGAGAAATTTATGATAGTCATCAAGAAATTGCGGATGCCCTGAGTTAACCGAAAGTTCCAGAAGTTGAAGCCAGATATCATTGTTACTGGTTAGTAAAGCAGCCTGTCTCATCTTTTCAGCTGCTTCCATTTCATTTTTCTGACGTAATTTCATTTGAGCCCAGTAGATAAAAGTTTCAGGATCCTTCTTCTCAACACCAAGTCTCTGATAAATTTTTTCAGCCTGATCATACTGCTCAAGATTTACTAATGCCTGGGCTATTTTCAGCTCCATGTCCAGGATCAATCCATGATCTGCAGTCAGTGTTTTAACCTCCGTCAGACTATTGATGGATTCATCCCATCTGCCCATTCTGAATTCATAATCCGCTTTTTGCACCAGAATAATCCGCTTGAAATCAGCATTATTCTGATTTCTGGCAAGATTATTCGCTTCTTCGATAAAATCATACTGTTCTGTCTGGTCGCAAGACCATTCAAGCGCATTCAAAGAATTTCTCAAAATCCGTTCATCGATATTCATGCCTAAAATCTTCCTATATACTTCAGCAGCTTTGGCAAAATTACTGAGGTTATAATAGGAATCAGCTATCCCTACCCAGGCAGACAGCTGTTCGTTTCCTTCCTGATAATCCTGCAGATAACTCGAGTACAGATTGATCGCTTTCTGATAATCGGCGGCACTGAAGGCAGAATTCGCAGCTTGAAATAGAAATTCCTCACCCTGACCATCATTTTGAGCCAGACTTTCAAAGATCATGCTGGCCTCGGCAAAACGATTAAGCTGATATAATGCCCTACCCTGTCGGGCTCTGGCCAGATCAGCCTCATCCACGTCATAAGCGGATCTTTCTGCCTCAACAAATGCATCCAGCGCATTCTGATAATTCCCCAGAGCAAACTGGATATTACCTTTCAGCAAATTCTTATTAAAATGATATTCCTTTTCATCAGATACTTTATTTACAGAGTTTACCGCTTTATCATAAGTACCTTCGATATAATAGATCTGCCCGATTCTCTGCCAGATCAAATTCTGATCCGAATTCTCCGATAAAGC
The DNA here is from genome assembly GCA_016927675.1 of Candidatus Cloacimonadota bacterium. GTDB lineage: Bacteria > Cloacimonadota > Cloacimonadia > Cloacimonadales > TCS61 > JAFGMF01. Next base: position 6,522 of record JAFGMF010000092.1, on the reverse strand, counting down.
AATTACATATAATTCCTTGGCTCGATCATATTCAGCTTTGAGGAATGCTATTTCAGCCAGATAAAAATGGCTCATTCCACCTTTGCTCGAGCCGGGAAATTCCTTGATAACGCGTTGAAAATTCTCCTGAGCCAGCTGATAATCTTTTTTATTGAATTGCATCAAGCCTAATTTGAAGATCGCTTCATCGCGATGCAGCCCTGAAGGATGATCAGCAAGATAATTTGTGAACTCCTGCTCGGCTGAATCCAGGCGATCGAGAAGAAAATTACTCTCAGCTATCAGGTATTGAGCTCCCTCTTTCATACCCGGATCTAATACTTCTTGTCCGGCTTTTTCAAAATATACGATAGCTTGAGCATAATCTTTCAACTGGAAATAATTCATCCCGATCTGGTAATATACATCTCCCTGATATTCATGCCCCGGGAACGCTTTCAGAAAAGCCTGCAGCTTTTCAATAGTGATATTCCCGTCTTCTTCCAGCCCGATCAGACTGAAACTGCTTTGAGCTCTGATCTCTTCATCAGGAGAACTCTCACTCAATCTGCTCAGAATATCTTCCGCTTTAAGTTTATCATCCAATTTGAGATAACAGAGTGCCTGATAAAATTGACTAAGCTCAGTGTTAATATCCTTCAAATCATTTAATGCTGCTTCATATTCACCAGTCTCATATCTGGCAATAGCAAGATTAAGAAGATAAGCAGTATGATAAGCAGATTTATCGGGAACAGCCGGGATCTCATTATCCAGAAGATGATAGTAATTCTGTTTTGCCAGATAATAATCCTGAACCAGTATTATAGCTTCACAGGTTATATCTCCCATATCCTGATCAGCCATCTTCCGGATCAGTTTATCGATCTTCTTATCTTTTTCCTGGCTGAGATAAATATCGAGTTCGGCTCTGAAGATTGTGATATCATCAGACTCTTTGGTTGCAGAATTGTATAATTTAAGCGCTTGCTCAAGATTTCCTTCATTTGCGGCAATTCTTCCCTTGAAATAGTATGCCTTCCACCTTAAAGGATGATTAAGATAATCCTGAAGAAAAAGATCAAAATATTTGCCGGCTTCATAATTGTTGGTAAAAAAAAGCGATTGAGCCAATCCGAGCAGAATCCCGTCCCGCACACCCGGTTCAGTATAACTGCTGTAAAGCTCCCGAAAATACTGTAATGCCAACTGATAGTTCTTCTGCTGTAATCTTACACCTGCCAGAAGATATCTGGCATCCATTCTGAATTCACTTTCCGGATAATGCCCAATAAACTTCTCAAGCTCAATTTCAGCTAATGCGAAATTACCATCTCTATGTAAACCCAGAATAAATTTGAAATCTTCCAGCTCTGCCGCCTGGCTAAAATAAATCAGAAAGCTGCTGAATATTACCAGTATGAATTTTTTCATATCCCCTCTTAGCCTTCCTTAACGCTGCCTTTAACTTTCCTGTCAATCTGCTCTTTTATCAATTCAATGTTACCCGGATCAACCGACTCGATCCCGGTCATCCTTTCGGTTTTACTTAAAAATATCTGATTAATGTCAAAATTCGAAAATACTTTTACCCTGTCTTGTTGGTCACATAGCAGAATATCGCTTTCTCTGCTGAGAAAAAACAGATCAAGCATATTACCTGTTTCCAGATTTCTGGTATTGATGAACCAGTTTTTTTTCAGCTGCCTGCCCGTAATATATATATTTGCAGGAAAATTCTGCTTTAAAGAAACTATCAGATTCTCCAGACTTTTAAAGATTCCCGGATTATGAATGTCTAAAATAATGTTTAGAAATTTATTCTGGAAAAAATTAAATCTCGCTTCTTTGGCATCTTTATCGAGAAACTTGAAATTCAGAATCCCATTCTGGTAAGGAAGTTGAGCAAACCCGGCAAAATTTTCCAGAATCTTTAAAGGAGTTGAATCCTGAGGATGAAACTGAAAATTACCCGAATTATCAATGTCAAGGATAAGTGAATTCCGGCAGCGATTCAAGTGCTTACGGATCCCGGGATGATCACTGAAATTTACTATGATACTCTCGGTTGAAGATTTCAGTGTATCGGAAAAACGATGCGTCTCCAGATCGGTGAAAGATGTTAATCTGCTGAAAAAGCTGTAATCGAAATCGGTGAAAAAAAATCTGAATTTACTGAACATGTCCTTCCACGAGGCGATCTTCTGTAAAAGCTGATAATTAGTATAAACAGAATCAGTGAATATTACCTGCAGTAATCGCCGTTGACTTAGCAGACGGGTAAATTCAATTTTTTTTAAACTGCTTTTCTGAGTAAAATATCTTTCGATTAGATTGTTCATTAATCCTCTTTTTCCTCGTGTTTAACAACGGGTAAAGCTATGAAAACCGTCGTTCCTTCTTTCTCCTTGCTGTGAATCCAGATCTTTCCATCATGCAGATCAACTATAAGTTTAACCGTTGCCAAACCCAGACCAAGTCCGCTGGATTTGAATTCCACGATTCCGGAGCTATGAGAATATATTTTGTTAATCTCATAAAATTTCTGGAATATTTTCGTCTGTTCTTCTTCTGGAATTCCGATCCCGTTATCCTGGACATAAATCAGCAGACTTTCCTGCTGATTGACCTCTTCCTGTTGAAAGGCAGATCTTCTGGCACCGATGATAATCGTGCCAAAATCACGGGTAAACCTGACAGCATTTAACACAATGTTGTTCAGCATCAGTTGAACAGCCTCCCAGTTAACGCTGATCAAGGGCAGATCCGATTCAATTTCAAGCTTTATCTGCATGTGTCTTTCTTTGGAAATCGTCTTGATCTCGTCTGCTACAATTTCCATTATGTCCTGGATACTTACCAGACTTTTATCAATTTTTTTCAGCATAATGAATTTATTATGATTTATAATATCATTTGTAACCAGATAAAGTCTGTCAACGCTTTTTTCGACCTGCTGTACTATCTTCAGATCCCTTTTGGGGATCTTGAATTTAAGCATCCTGTTAATGTAGCCCTGTAAAGTTACAAGGGGAGTTTTCAATTCATGGGAAACAATATTGATGAAGTTGTTTTTCAATTGCTCGAGCGATGATATCTCATGGTTCTTCTTCATCAGCAGTTCATAATGAAGCGCATTGGTAATGGCAACCCCGATCTGGATCAGTAGTAATCTGATAAATTCGGAGTTGATAGTGATCCTGTTCTCTGTTGAGTTGTAATTATCAATATATAAAAATCCATATATCTCTTTATTTATGATGATTGGAGCACAATAGGCCGAGAACGTTTCTCCCCTCAGGTTCTGATATACATTTAGAGACTGGTTATCTTTGATATTTTCGATGTATATCGGTTCTCCTGTTTTCTGTACCTCACTGAGCAGAGTCTTACTTACGTTGGAAAAGTTTTTTATCAGATGTTTGGAATCATCGAGAGCAATTTTATACACATAATTCTGATACTTGTCTTTCTTGATCAGAAAACCCCTGCTGCCACCAATGAAGTCAAGAGCAAAAGCAACCAGATCCTGTTCAATTTTATCCAGATTCAGGACAGAAAAGAATTTCTGATTCATCTCAACCAATTTGGTCATCAGCTTCATTTCATCGTTAAGATCAGAAAATTCTTTAATCCTGATCAAGATCGAACTTAAATGTAACTTCAAATTGGAAATAACTTTTAGCTCATTATCCTGAAATTTCAGTTCACCTTTGTCTGCAAGTACTAAACAACCAACTTTTGCACCCTTGATCCTCAATGGTACAAAAAGTATGTTACTGCCATCCATTTTCCTGGCAATAATTTTATTGTCCTCTATACTGTTCAAGACCCGTTCTTGATACTTACTGCTGTATAACCTGTGATATTCGGTGTTATTATATAAAAACGGCTCCTTTTTGCCGGTAATATCATCAACAAGAAGGATGGCATAAAAATCTGGTGATAAAAGATTCTTGATTGTTCTGTCTAAAAAAAATCTGATCCTGCTGTTGTCCTTTAACTTAAGAATATCATAAAGCTCCTCTTCCCAGTTCTCCAGTTCTCGATACTTTTTTACATTGATCTCCAATGTCTTGAAACTGGTAAAATCACTTGTTCCATAACTGGTTTTTTTAAAATACAGGCTGCGATCATGCTGAGGAATATCCAGAACAGCATCCTTGATCCTTTCACGATAAAGGGTATGATACATGACAGCCTGCTGCTTGATCTTCAGAAAACTGTAGATCTGAATCAGCATTTCATAACATTCAATCTCCAGGTGAAACAGATTGTTTTCCTGAACATAATCCCTGATTTCCAATAACTGTCGGATCAATAATCTCAGACTTACCGAGCCCTCTCGTAATTGCGCTCGGATCATTCTCAGATCTATTACCCTGATCCAGTAATTATAAGAATTCTGTTCACTGATCATCTTTGATTGGAGAAGTATTTCCAATGCCTTATTGGTGTCCCCGATCTCAAGATAGAATTCTGCCAGACGAATATAGTTGATCGCCTGTGCATAAATGCTTCTGTTCTCCTGTGAATATTTGAAGGCCAGTTCCAGATGTTTCAAAGCATTGGAGAAATCTTTCTTCTTCAAGGTGATAAATCCCAGAATCTGATAATAAAACTCCTGCTGATTGCAATTCAGACATAATTGCTTGATCTTGCCAAGTAATTGATCAATCTTCTGATAATCACCTATATTATATAAATAATAGAAATAATTCTTGGTCATGGGCGTGATTTGATCAATTTTTCCCACCAGAATTTCAGGCGCATTTTCTGAGATGAAGTTATAGTAATATCCGAAATTATATAATTTGCTCTTAGCTATTGCCAGATTATAGATGATGGATGAAAGAAAAGGTTTGTTTTCGAAATTTACTGATCTTTTCTGTGCCGCTAAGAGATACTCTTCTGCTTTTTTAAATTCGCCCAATTTAATATAGGTCTCACCATGATTTAGCAGACTTAAAACATAATTCTTCTTGCAATCAATAGTCTTACAAATCACCAGAGCTTTTTTGAAATATTCCAGCGCTTCCCAGGTGTAACCCTGAACTAAGGCTACATCTCCTATATTGTTATAAACTGTACTCAATTTTCTTTGATAATTTACTTTCTCCCAGTTCTTTCTGGCGATCTGAAAATTCCGATCCGCCTCATCAAGTACTTTTCTCTGATGATAAAGATAAGCCAATGTGTTATGGATCGTTCCCAATTTGATAAAAAAATTATCATTATTCTGAGTCTCTATCGCAGGGATATAATCCTCGATCAACTGAATCCCTTCCTGTAAACTGCCAGTTATTCCAAGATACAAGCCTTTCAGACTGATGAAACTGATCTTCAACTCGTTAGATAACTGATACTGCTCAAGCTCTTTTATTGTCTTACCCAGCCTGTCTGTATTACCTATTGCAGTATAGATCTCTGCCAGTTTAAGCAGAATATAAATCCTCTGTTTACCTGTTATTGCAAGTGATAACGCCCTTTCCAGACGGCATTGTGCCAGGCTGTACTTCTCCAGGGACATATAGAATATAGCTATCAACAGATGTTTTTCCGAGATTTCCGGCATCGCTATTACATTCTTTTTCAACCTTACCGGGATTTTAGTTGAAGTAGCCCATTCAGACATGTCAATCAGGCTGATCAAATCCTGTCTCAATTCAACAGGGGATATTGGCATCTTGCCCGTGAAATTCAATTCAACAACTTCGACCATCTCATCAAAGGCTTTATCTCTTTCTCCTCTATCAAAATACAGTTTCACCAGGATCAACTTGAATTTCTTCAGCTCCGGAAGATCTTCAATCTCCGTTGCATGCTTGATAACTCCTTTCACAATTGGTATTTGAGAAATCGTTTGTTTGTCAAAATACTGTAATAATCTCTGAGAAACCTTGGCTTTGCTTGCTTGGGTGCTTTCCTGCTGAAATCTCTCCACAGCTTCCTTGAAGGTAAAGTAGTAATATCCATCTCTTTTAGCCAGAATTTCATTATCTGTCCCATCTTTGATCAGGAAAAATACCTCTTTTTCCGATATCTTCAAAATATGTTTTATCAGGTTTTTAGACAAAGGAGTATTCACAAAGGCAAGTTTCTGCAGATTACGATAACTGCTTTCCGATAGATGTGCCATTCTCAGATAAATCAGATGCAGGATCTCTTCCGGTATCCGATAGCTATCCAGATCAAAATCGAACCTGAATTGATTGGATTTCCAGATCTTGTTATTTTGCGTAAGATCGATCAGGATCTGTTCAATGAAAAGAGGATTACCATTTGACCTGCTCCATAATTTAAACGAGAAATCCTCCGGCGGTATTATCTTGAGCAGCTTGTGCACATACTCTCGGGTCTGATTCAGGTTCAGAGCTTCAATCTTGATTTTAATTGCATGGATCAGTCCTTCTATTTTCCTGGGATCATTAATACTGAAGATGATCAGGATCTGATGCCTTGTTAAGTCATTATGAATGTAATTGACAAAATCAATCACCTCTTTGCCAAGATATTGACCCGACCTGATCGTGAAGATCAAGG
>JAFGMF010000091.1 GCA_016927675.1 Candidatus Cloacimonadota bacterium | reverse complement strand
TAACGTCGTCTTCCCATGGTCTACATGACCGATTGTGCCTATATTTACATGTGGCTTCGTTCGATTAAATTTTGCCTTGGCCATCTCTCCCTCCTTGGGTTTTCATTATTTAAAAAAAATATTCAAATGGGGCTCATGACCGGACTTGAACCGGTGACCTCATCCTTACCAAGGATGTGCTCTACCTGCTGAGCTACATGAGCGGTTTTTTACTTCAAATTGGAGCGGGGAACGGGGTTCGAACCCGCGACCCTTAGCTTGGAAGGCTAATGCTCTGCCAATTGAGCTACCCCCGCAAAAACAGTGGTGGAGGGGGGAGGATTTGAACCTCCGAAGGCGTCCGCCGACAGATTTACAGTCTGTTCCCTTTGACCACTCGGGAACCCCTCCAATATGGTGCCGACAGTAGGAATCGAACCCACAACCGCTCGATTACAAGTCGAGTGCTCTACCGTTGAGCCATGTCGGCTGCAAAAAGTTCGGACACAAAATAAAACCTTATTTTAACTGTCAACAAATTTCACTCTATTCTTTCCTTAACGAACTTAGACCACGGAATAGTCAAATTTTTTTTTTTGCTATTATATGTCAAACTATTTTATGCTTGATCTGCTTTATTTTTAAGGGATATTGATAATTAATTGCGACCGAATAAGTTCAGCTAATCGAATAGGTTACTTTTTCAGATAAAAAAAAATCAAAGACGATTGGAAGTTAAGTTACCTGTTTAATCTCCATATAGTGCCTTCCGCAGTGTCTTTTATCTGGATACCCAATTCATTCAGGTCGTCTCTGATCAGGTCGGCCAGTTGCCAGTTCTTTTCCTGTTTTAACCGAGTCCGGCAGGAAAGTAATAGATCAATAAGTTTTCCGGAAAGATCATTCAAATTTGTGGCTAGTTTTTCATCAAGATTGCTGAAAAATCCCAAAATAGATCCCAGCTCTACCAGTAAAAAAGCGGATGCTTTATAATTATCTCTTGTCTTCAAAAAATTGATTTTCGTTAATTTTGCCAACTCAAAAATTACGGCAATTGCTTTTGCCGTATTGAAATCATCTTCCATTGCATTTTCAAACTTTTGTCTGAATTCTTCCATCTCTTCGGGGATAGTTACTTTTTCGTTCTTGAAAGCTGAATAATCAACTTCATTTAGTGCCTGGTAAAGAGATTTAACTGCCCGATCAGCTTCCTTGATCAACTCTTCACTGAAATCAATCGTACTGCGATAATGTTTGGAAAGAAAGAAAAACCGTAGTGCTTCAGCATCATATTTCTGCAAAATATCCCTGGTTAAGAAAAAGTTCTGGAGACTTTTAGACATTTTTTCACCAGAAATATTCAGAAAACCACCATGCATCCAATACTTGACAAACTGTCTGCCGGTGATAGCTTCCGCCTGAGCAATTTCGTTTTCGTGATGAGGAAAAATAAGATCTACAGCCCCACAGTGAATATCAATACTATCACCTAGCAGTTTCTGGGACATCACCACACATTCTGTATGCCAGCCCGGACGCCCTTTTCCCCAAGGACTGTCCCAGCTTGGTTCACCAGGTTTAGCCGATTTCCAGAGCGTGAAATCTGCATGATGCTTTTTATCAGGATTCTCTTCAACTCTTGCTCCGGCTTTCAATTCTTCCAGATTTTTTCCTGATAATTTGCCATATCCGTTAAAACTGGCAACAGAGAAATAGACATCACCGTTCACATTATAGGCAAATCCCTCTTTTTCCAGTTTTCTGATCAACTCGATCATTTCGATGATGTATTCTGTAGCCCTGGGATAGTCATCTGCTTTTCGCAGACCCAGAGCCTCTATATCGGTGAAAAATCCTTCAATGTATTTCTCTGCGATTACATTTACCGGAAGGTCTTCATCGATAGACTGCTGAATCAATTTATCATCTATGTCTGTGAGATTCTGAATATACTTAACCTGATAACCCTTATAGGTTAAATATGTCCTGACGATATCAAAAAACAGAAAAGTTCTGGCATTGCCAACATGGAAATAGTTATAGACTGTTGGGCCGCAGGCATAGATTTTTACCTGCCCCGGTTCTACTGGAACGAATTCTTCCTTGGTTTTACTTAGAGTATTATAGATCCTCATATAACTTTCCTTTAATTTCCTGAGTGATCAAACTGGTTCAAGAATACTCACCCGACTGCTGCCGTTATTTCTTTCTTTTACCAGTTTATCACGCCAGTTTTCGTTGAGATTTTCTCGAAGAGAATGTTCTATTACGATTCTTCCTCCGTGATTCAGCAGATTTCCATCAATTATCATATCCAGAGTCGGATTTATCAGATTATTTTCGTAAGGAGGATCAAGAAAGATCAGATCAAATTTTTCATCACAATTTTTCAGAAAGGCGCTAACCCTTTTTTTCTTTACTTCTGTTTCTAAGGAGCAGTTTAATTTTTGTATATTTTGGTAGATCGTTTTTACGGATTTTTCTGATTGATCGACAAAAACAACTTTTCTGGCACCGCGACTTAAGGCTTCCAGTCCCAAAGAACCACTGCCGGCAAACAGATCAAGTACATCCTGATCTTCACAACTGAATAACAGAGAGAATATGATCTCTTTGAGAGAATCTGTAGTAGGCCTTGTTTCTTTTCCGGGAACCGAGAAGAGGTTAGCCTTTTTAAATTTACCGGTGATGATTCTCATGATCCTTTTTTTTTGAGTATTTAAAGTTTATTTCTAGCTGCTGAGGTTTGAAACTGAAATTGGGACAACCCAGCAGAATCGTTTCTGCCGATTGTTTGCACTTTCGTTCGCATTTTGCACAGAGTTTATTAATTTCAGCCGGTTTTTTTTTCATCTCAACTGTCTTTTTTATATAAACTGATCGCTCGGTGAATTTGGGATAGTTTAAAATCACTGAGATCTCTTTCCTTCCCAAATGTTTTCTTCAGAAAATTCTCGAATTCCGCCTGATCTATGTTTTTGATCTCTTCCAGGATAGGTATGATAGAATTCTCTCTCTCAATTTTGGCTTCTATTTCTGAATTAAGCTGATCCTGTTTTTGTTTCTCCGAAGAAGGTTTTTCCTCATCTGACAGACCTGAAGCAGCAAGACCTTCCGGCTCAACCCTTTCAGGCTTTACCAGCTGAACGTAGCGATCATCATCAACAGGTAAATCTTTTTGCTTGCGTTTATCCAGACTAATATAATCTTCATCTCGAATTACTTGTTCAATATTGATTTCAGGTTCTTCTGTCGGATTGGTAAATTTCTCCAGATCAATATCTTTACCAATATCTTTCAATATTTCTTCTTCAGATAACTCATCAATATTGTTCATGGTTTCACTGAAGTCCTCCTGATTTTCATCAGACGCTTTCGTCAAGGCAATAAATTCACTGTGCGGGAGAATTCTGAAATGCCTCTTTTCTTCAGCCGTAAAGACCAAGTCTATTACCGGATTATATTCCTCTTTAATATTACTGAAAATCTTTTCTATTAATTCTTCAATCTTCTTTTCATTTTCCAGTGAAGAATCGAGTTTGTTTAATTTTTGATAGATAATCAGTGCATCTATCAATTGATTCTGTGTTTCGAATAGTTGAGCGAGTGTGTAGGTAGGAGTTATATTACTGTCCATCAGTTCCTCCTGTTGTTAAAAATGGCCTAAGCTTCTCAAATGTTTTTTCCCCGATCCCCTTGATATTCTTCAATTCCTCAATATTTTCGAATCGACCCTTAGCGTTACGATAAGCTAATATTCTTTCAGCTTTAGCAGGACCGATTCCGGGCAGAGTAACCAATTCGTCCATACCCGCCCGATTCAGATTTACTATTCTTGCTGGCTCAGAAGATGATTCAGTTTTTGAAAATACCCTTGAAGCCGGATCTGTCGGAGGAGTAACTCCACCAAATTCAAGAAAAAACAATGATATCTTCTCAAAAGTGGCCTGACCAATTCCTTTGACATTCAGCAGGTCTTCTCTGCAATTAAAGCCAAATTGATCACGATATGCCAGGATATCTGCTGCTCTCTTTTCGCCGATCCCCTTGATTAAAACCAGCTCTTTCTGAGTAACTGTACGCAGATCATAGAGAATTTGGTGATCTTCTTTAATCTCAGGCAGAATTGGATCTTCTTCAGCGAGAAATCCCGAATACTTAACAACCGCTCCAATCAAAGCAAAGCTGATCAGAAACAGCAGGACACCCTGTTCACTTTTTGTTAAGAAATTCTGCAGGATTTTTTTCATTCTTTTCCGTAGATGATTTCCAGCAAAGTCTGCCCGACAACAAATAAAGATTCGGAAGAACACTTGTCAACAGTATCTTCTAATGTATGCCAGTAGTCATAGTCAAAATCTATGATAACGATCGCATTGAATCCTGCCCGGATCAATGGTACATGATCATCAAAAATCATATTCTCAATCACATGTCTGAAATTTTTATAACCTAGATTTCTGCCGGTATCCCAGACTTCATTGACCAGTGCCGGAGAATTGTGATAAGAGTAGTATTCCATTTTAAGCTGCTGTTTTTTATCTCCTACCATATCAACAATGATCGCTTTTTCAGGAAGTGCATCACTGTAATGATCGGCGTAATATCGAGAACCCAGACACCATGTGTCGTTGGTTCCGTAACTTCCCATATCTTCAAGATCGAAGAAAATCAAGTCAACACCAAATTGAGCAGGAGCCTGAAGCGATAGATGCCTGGCGATTTCCAGTAGAACTGCAACTCCGGAAGCCGCATCGTTAGCACCAATAATTGGTTTGTAATGATTCTCCGGATCAGGATCTTTATCTGCCCAGGGCCGGGTGTCGTAATGAGCTCCCAATAGTATCCTGCGACTCATCCGGGGATAAAAACCGGCGGCAATATTAACTCCCTGATATTCCACTCCCGATATCTCCACTTGAAATTCCTGATACGAAATGTCGGCATTGAAATTCTCTAATTGAGAGCTGATATATTCGCGACAAAGTTTGATCTCTTCAGAACCCGGATTACGAGGTCCGATCTCACATTGTTCTTCAAGAAAACTGAAAGCCTTTTCCTGATCGAATCTTGGTGTCTCGCTGTTTGTGCAGCTAATAAAGATCAGATATACACTTAAAACTAATATCAATTTGGTCATTTCTCTTCCCATCTGAGATACTAGAAAAAAACCTGGCAATTTTCTGTCAATTCAGTTTTCCCGCTTGTAGAGGACAGATAGCATTTCATATCCATTTCTATAGTTGAATTATCGGGTTTAAACAGGTTTCAATCCTGTTTATGATATCAAGCAGATGAGCTTTCTGAACAGGGCTATCACTTTCCTCGAGGGACTTTTCACATATCTTTCTGATCTCGAGCAGATCATATCTTGCCAGTGCAGTGGCTTCCCGCGGAATAGCTTTATTCTTCTGCAGAGCAATATCTGTCAGATAGGTAAGATGTAAATCGTGCAATTGTCTGCGTAAACTGGAATTCTGGTTAACATCCTGATGATCATCCCAGACAGCCTGGCGGATGCGGGGGAACAGATCACCAAGACCGAAACTCTCATTTTGATCGGACATCCGCAGTTCGTTATCCTGAAGCCTCTGCAGGACTAGCGGATCATAAAGATGAGAAAAGACAATCTCCTGTATGTATTTTATCTGCTGATGAACTGGGTAATCAATTCTTTCTCTGCTCCAGATGTTATAAGAAAATGTATCCATTTTCTCATACACGAGTTTGTTAAGAAGCTCCGGGGAAAATTGAAAAGATCTTTCCGATAATATGTTATTGATCAGAAAATCTAAGGCTTTTTCCTGTTCAGCCCTGAGAACAGGTTCGAATGGCGGTCTGGCAGAAGGGTCTCCAATATGATCGCGATGTGTGTATAAACCGCCTATGTATTTGCTTATATTGTTTGCTGCAAGGCGATATTCTCCTAATGCCTGGTTGAAGACTGGCAATAGAACTTTATATGATTTTCCCGGTTTTTCAAAATTGTCGGTTATGTTTTTCCAGATTTCCTGAGCAAGCTGTAAACGGTATTCATGAAATTCGATCGGATCGCTGCCCAGATCGAAAATATTACTGTGTGGATCCATTCCTCTGGTTGAAAATCCGAAGGTGTCTTCATCTGTAGCATAGTCAAGCAGTGGATCCGTGCATTTCCGGGCAATCTTTTCGAGCATCTTATCTTCTTTTTCCTCTTTGAAATGAGCATATCCGTATTCAATCATCCAATAATCCCAGGGTCCGGGTTTGATCTGAAAATAATCACCCTGATCATCCCCAGATAAAGATAAATTTACCGCCGGATAATCCATGACAGAACTGCAGATACCATTTTCCAGAGTAAAATCGGCATCCTGAAGTTGTTTGAGACTGTAGCAGGTACTCGCTTTGAAATTGTGGCGCAAACCCAGAGTATGTCCTACTTCATGTACTACCAGACTGATAATCCCCTGTTCAACGAATTCCTCCCTGGATTCTTCACTACTCAGCAGGTTTTTACCACGTAAAAAACTTGCGGCAAAGGAAATCTGCTGCCCGAATGCATCTGTTAAGTGATTATCGAAACGTGTATCATCCGGGATATAGTTAAGTTGTGATTGGGGGCTGATCATATCTTGAAATTCCTGGAAAAAATATCTGATGAAATCTACACTTATTCTGATATCGGCATCATAGATTTCGCCCGTATATGGATTGGCATGGGAAGGCCCGACGGCATATCCACCCTGCGGTTGAATGATCCAGCG
>JAFGMF010000090.1 GCA_016927675.1 Candidatus Cloacimonadota bacterium | reverse complement strand
TCTGATGGTTTGTTGAATAATACACCATTACGATATTACAACGAATTTGTCCGCCATAAAGTTGTTGATCTGATCGGTGACATTGCCTTGCTCGGTATTCCGATCAAGGGTCATATCCTGGCTGCCCGTTCCGGTCATAAAACGAATGTTGAACTGGTTAAAAAACTCAGAAAGTTGCATAAGAAGCAGGAATTACAAAAAACCTATCAGCGGAAAAAAACGTCTGAGGTAGTTTTTGATATCAATGCAATTTCCAGAATACTGCCTCATCGATATCCTTTCCTGCTGGTTGATAAAATCATCGAATTTGAAGCTGGAGAATCTATCACCGGGATCAAAAATGTCTCAGCGAATGAACATTTTTTTCAAGGTCATTTTCCCGATCATCCCATAATGCCCGGAGTATTAATAGTTGAAGCCATGGCTCAGACCGGTGGGATAATGCTGCTGAATGCTCTTGAGGATCCCGAGAATTACATTGCCTATTTTGTTTCGATCGATAATGTAAAATTCCGGAAACCCGTACTTCCGGGAGATACGTTAAGATTCGAATTAACTGTTATCTCGATGAAAAGAGGATTATCCAAAATGCATGGAGATGCTTTTGTAGATAACAGTAAGGTCTGTGAAGGAGATTTCATGGCCAAGATCATAAAAAAATGAGGTAATCACATGAACGAAATCCACCCAACCGCAATTGTCTCTCCCAAAGCTGAGCTAGGTGATCATAATATCATCGGACCTTTTTCAATTATCGGTTCACAAGTTAAAATGGGTAATAATAATAATCTACATTCCAGTGTTATCCTGGATGGCAATACAGTAATAGGCGATGGTAATGAGGTTTTCCATTCAGCAGTAATCGGAACTGATTCTCAGGATCTGAAATACAAGGGTGAGGATACACGATTGGAAATTGGTGATTACAACAGGATAAGAGAATTTGTTACCATCAATAAATCAGCGACATTAGATGAGCCGACCGTTTTGGGAAGCAACTGTTTATTAATGGCATATTCTCATGTAGCGCATAATTGCTCTGTGGGCAGTAATGTTATCATCGCAAACTCAGTTAACCTTGCCGGGCATATCAAGATCGAAGATTTTGTCACCATCGGAGGTGCATCTGCAATTTCCCAATTTGTCAGAATCGGTTCATATGCCTTTATCGGCGGTGTAAGCGGAATCCAGAAAGATATACCACCTTATACCCGCGGAATTGGATTACCATACAGGGTCATCGGGATCAATTCGGTAGGTCTGCAGAGACATGGATTTTCTGAAGCAGAAAGACAGGGTATCAAAGAGATCTTCAAGATCTTTTACCTGTCTAATCTGAATGTAAGTCAAGCTCTGGAAAAGATTGAAAAGATGAACGATTTAACTGTTCAGCAGCAGTATTTCATAGAATTTGTTAAAACCTCAGAACGGGGAATCTGCCGAGGTTGAACATTACGTCGGATCATTTGATGTTAGCCAATCTGATTCAATTCCTGAAGGAGAGCTGGAGTTTTTTCCGTCTAAATTTCAGTGACTATAATTATTTTTTTCAGATATTTCTGATTTTTTCCTTACTACTGATAACTTCCCTGCTAAGCCGTTATTTATTAAAAAAATCAGTGAAGAGCAGCATCTGGGAAAATGATTTTCTGATAACCTTTGATTTCCTGAAGGTAACTCTTCTTCCTTTTCTTCTCTGTCTTGCTCTATTGATTATCTGGGGTATATTCCAGACAACGGATTATCCTGCCAATGTAATCAGAATTGCTCTTAGCCTTTCTACCTTCTGGATTCTGATCAATATTGTCACGTATTTTATCAGGAACTCTATTCTGAAAAAATTTCTCTATTTTCTGTCGATGGTTGCTGCAGTTCTCGGCAGTACTGGATTACTGCATAAAACCATCATTTTTCTGGATTCTCTTGCCATTAAGATATCTCATACGAAGATATCATTTTACACTGTTTTGAAAGCCATTTTGATCCTGCTTATTTTCAGCTGGTTTGCCCAAAGGTTATCTTTGTTTTTTGAACGGAAGCTGATAAAATCAAATTCCATCAAGCCGTCACTTGGAGTTCTTTTTTCCAAGATTATCAAAGGTCTTCTGTTCACAACGGTTTTTCTTCTGGTTACTTCCAGTCTGGGAATCAATCTGGCTACTTTTGCTCTGTTTACAGGTGCAATAGGTATTGGCATCGGGCTTGGACTCCAGAAAATAGTCTCAAATCTGATTTGTGGAATTATCTTACTTCTTGACGATTCCGTCAAACCTGGAGATGTTATCGAAGTAGAAGACAGTTATGGTTATGTCAGAAAAATGGGAGCACGATACATATCTGTTTTAGCTATTGATGGTAGAGAGTTTCTGATCCCGAATGAAACGCTTATCACTAATCAGGTAGTCAACTGGTCTCACAGTGATGACCTGATCAAAATAATAGTCACTCTGGGTTGTTCGTATAAGTCTGACGTTCCCAAGGTCATGGAAATACTTAAACGGGTTCCGGAGAAATTCAACCGTGTATTAACAGATCCAGAACCGAAGAGTTATTTTACTGGTTTTGGTGAAAGCTCATTAGATTTTGAACTGCATGTCTGGGTCAACGATTTAAAAAATGGGATTATCGGAATAAGAAGTGACTTATTGGTAGAGATCTGGAGCAGATTAAAAGAAGCTGGAATTGAGATCCCTTATCCTCAGCGTGATCTGCATTTTAAGACTGTACCTTCTGGCTGGAATGAAATTGATAAAAAAACTTGAGCAGAATGATAGATTTTAAAGCAAGGCTAATCTGATAGTGCTGTTCAATTCACGTTCGTCCCATGGTTTGAGAAGATAGGCTTCCGGTTTAGAGGCTTTTGCACGAACCAGCGTTGCAGTATCAGCATAGGCTGTCAGGTATATCACAGGGATGCTGTTATTCTGATGGATTATTTCAACTGCCTGAATTCCATCCATCTCGCCTTCCAGCATGATATCCATCAGAATAAGATCAGGATCATGTTCAACAACTTTGAGAACTGCTTCTTCACCTGTCGAGACAACATCAACTACTTTATGCCCGAAACTCTCAACAGTCATTTTCAAATCCTGAGCAATTACAAATTCGTCTTCCACTATTAATATTTTTGCCAAGTTTTCCCTCAAAACTCGATTTTACTTTTTATAACAACTTATTATGGCAATTATAATTTAACAAATTATTTGTAAAGATTTTTTAACAAACAAGCTGTCCCTGACGAGACAGCTTGTCTAACTTAATATCAAAATCTTCTGTTGAATTAACGTTTTCGGGTACCTATTTTTTTCTGTTTTCCGTGAAAATGTTCTACCAGAATCGGGCTGGCGATAAATATTGATGAATATGTACCCACAATAACCCCGATAAGAAGAGCGAAGGCAAAATCGTGGATAACGGTGCCGCCAAAAATAAACAGACTCAAAACAACGATAAAGGTTGTTAAAGAAGTGATCACTGTTCTGCTCAGGGTTTCGTTAATACTGTGATTAATGACATTGGCATAGGATTCTTTGCGATAGATCCTGAGATCTTCCCTTATCCTGTCAAAAATAACTATTGTATCATTCAGGGAATAACCCACGATCGTCAGCAGGGCAGCCACAACAGGCAGGCCGATTTCTCTTCCTGTGATGGAGAAGATCCCGACAGTAATAATTACATCATGGAAAAGAGCTGCGACTGCTGCCAGACCAAAAGAGAATTCAAATCGCCACCAGATATACAATACAATTCCGAGTAAAGCCCAGAATATAGCCAGCAGAGCTTTTTCTCTAAGCTCACTGCCTATCTTGGGGCCAACTTCTTCCTGCAGTCTGATCAATTTATCCTTATCAATGACGGATGCGTATTTCTGCTCGATAGTAGAAATTATCTTATCACTTAATTTTTCTCCAGATTCGCTGACAGCCTTGGTTTTAATCAGGATAAGGTTTCTGTTTTCACGACCCCTGATCTCCTGCATCTCGGCATTGGAAATCCCTTCTGCAGCAAGCAAATCACGGATTTCCTGAATATTGATAGCAGGAGTATTCTCATTAACTGGGGTCAGATCGAGTTCGAGAGATACACCACCAGTGAAGTCAATACTGTAACGGGGACCCTGGTTAATAATCAGGGAAATAATTCCTGCCAGAATCACGATCATTGAAATAATAAAAGCCATTTTCCTTTTACCGATAAAATCTATTTTTGTATTTCCGAAAAATCTCATCAATCCCCCTAAATACTGATCTCTTCGCGATTAACATTGGTAATGAAACCGTCAAATATAGCTTTTGCAAGGAATATCGCGGCAAACATTGAACCAACAATACCAATAGACAGAGTCACAGCAAAACCCTTGATTGGTCCGGTACCGAACTGATACAGAACAAGTGCTGTGATCAGAGTAGTGATATTGGCATCCAGAATAGTAACAATAGCTCTGCTGAAACCTGTATCAACGGAAGTTCTGACCGTTTTCCCCTGGAGCAGATTTTCTCTGATCCTTTCGAATATAATCACATTGGCATCTACTGCCATTCCGATAGTCAGGATCATTCCGGCAATACCAGGCATGGTTAGAGTACCTTCCAGAGCGGTCATAACTGCAACGATAAAGCAGATATTTACTGCTACTGCAATATTGGCTATCAAGCCGGACAATTTATAATAGACCATCATGAATATTATTACTGCAATCATACCAATCAATGCTGCCATGACGCCTGCTTTGATACTGTCGGAACCAAGGGTTGGACCTACGGTTCTTTCTTCGATGATCTTGACAGGTGCGGGAAGATTACCGGCATTAAGAACGATAACCAGATCGTTGGTTTCATCGATGGTGAAATTGCCTGTAATCTGAGCTTCCCCGGTTGGTATTTTATCGGCGATAACAGGTGCAACATAAACAACATCATCGAGGACGATAGCCAGTCTTTTATTCAGATTCTGACCGGTAATATTGGCAAATTTCTTTGCACCGGATTTGGTGAAATTCAAAGCAATATAAGGTTTACCGGAAGTTTTAGGATCGTAGCCCTGACCGATCTTTACAGCGGCCTTATCCAGATATTCTCCGGTAATTTCGGCTTTTTCCTTGAGGATGAACAGAGTTCTGGCAGCATAGATATCATTTTTATTTTCTTTACCAACAGCAATCTGCAATCCGGCTGGTATCTCTTTTCTGAAATCTTCATCTTTGAGCAATGTCTTAAGAGAAGCAAGATTGGCAAAATCTACTGACATCGGGAATTCACCCTGAGAGGTGGTCAATTTTGTGAAGATCTCATCAGTTATGACAATTTCATCATCTTCTTCATCTTCATTTTCTGCATCTTCCAGTACGTCGGTTACTTCTTCTGTGTCCTGATCTGCAAATTTCTTAAGGTATTCATATTTCTCGATATTTTCATCCAGATAGAGATTGAGCTTGTCGTATGTCTCTGTTATCTGATCTGGTTCTGCAAGAAGTTTGAATTCCAGCAGTGCAGTTTTGCCGATAAGTTCTTTGGCTCGGCTTGGGTCTTTGAGCCCTGGTAACTGAATAAAAATCCTGTTGGTAGTACCTATTCGCAGGATGGAAGGTTCGGCAACACCAAACTGGTCAATCCTGTTACGGATAATCTGTTGTGCTGTTTTCACAGCATCTTCTTTTTCCTTTTCTGTCAGCTCCAGATCGGTGAAATCAACTTCCAGTTGGATTTGAGAACCGCCTTGAAGATCAAGACCGAGTTTCAACCTCTTACTTCCCCAGAAAGAAGGAAGGTTATTAACAACCAGAGGCAGGAAAAAGTAAAAAGTAAAGAGGAGTACCACAACAATGATGATACCTCTCAGTTTTGATTTTTTCATTATTTATGACTCCTTAACCAATATTTCTCCATAAATTACAAAAAGAAATTCAAAAAGTAATTATCCGATTCAGCCGTCAAGCATTTTGTCAGTCACTTTTAAAACCGATATCTTTGTCTTCCTGTTTACCCTGTAATTTGATCTCACCGTATTTTTTCTCGAAGTTCTCGATATTTCTTTGCAGAATAGAAAGAAACTGTTTCGCATGTTGAGGTGTTGTCAGTACTCTGCTGTAGATTTTAGCATTAGGAAGACCGGGAAGGATCCTGCCGAAATCGATCACAAATTCTGAAGGTGAATTGGTGATCATGAAGAAATTAGCATAGATCCCTTCTCCCACATTTTCATCAATTTTAACATTGATCTTCTTTTGTTCCTGATTCACAATATGCTCCCTTATTTTAACGTTATTACCGATTATCCTTGTCTGGTTGTGTTTATTTTTATTTTTTTTCCAGATCATTTTTTTTTAATTTCAAGATCAGGGCTTTTTTTACGCACTCCGGGATCAGGTCTCCGATATCACCGCCCAGAGGAACTACCTGCTTAACCATAGTGGAACTGAGAAAAAGATATTTATGATCGGGAATGAAGAAAATCGTATCGATCTCAGAGTAGAGTTTTTCGTTCATCAGAGCCAGAGATAATTCATATTCGAAATCCGAAGTAGCACGCATGCCTCTGATCATTGTTATGGCATTAACCTGACGGGCAAAATCAACAACCAAGCCGGTGAATGACATCACTTTGATTTTATCGATATTACAAGTTGCCTGACGGCAAAGATCTTCTCTTTCCTGGATTGTAAAGAATGTTTTTTTTCCGGTAATTTCTGCTACGGCAAGGATCACCTGATCAAAAATTCTGACAGCCTTATGCAGAATGTCCAGATGGCCATTGGTGATCGGATCGAAAGTTCCCGGATAGATCGCAGTTTTCATGATAACCTCTTCATTTCCTGCAAATTTCCTCAAGTTGATCAATTTCTTTCGGGATATTAACAGATAAATTCTCAAATCCCTGAACAGTAACCAGGATATCGTCTTCGATCCTGACCCCGATATTTTCTTCGGGGATATAAATTCCCGGTTCGACAGTAATCACATTTCCGCTGGACAGAACTGAATCTCTCAGGCCAAGATCATGAGCATCCATCCCCAAATGATGAGATACACTATGCATATAATATTTTCTGTAGTCCCCGTCTGCTTTGATCAAACCGAGCCTGATCAATGCTTCTTTGATCAGCGTAATAGTACGGTCATTTAATTCCGGTAAAGATATGCCGGGTTTAATCATGTTGATGATCTCTTTCTGGATTGCCAATACTTCGCTGTAGACCTCGCGTTGACGTTTGGTAAACTTACCGCTGATCGGGAAAGTACGCGTAATATCAGCGCAGTAATTATTACAGGCAGCTCCAACATCAAGAAGGACAAGATCGTTCTCTTCAACCCTGGAATCATTAGAAATGTAATGAAGTGTAGCTGCATTGATCCCGGCAGCAATTATGGATTTGAAACCCATGTGTCTCAGATTTTTCCGAAGAGCTTCATAATTCAGGATAGCTTCCAGTTCGTATTCCATCATTCCCGGCAGTGCTTTACTCATAATCTGTTTGATCCCGGTGCCGGTTACATCAA
Source organism: Candidatus Cloacimonadota bacterium (assembly GCA_016927675.1). Taxonomy (GTDB): domain Bacteria; phylum Cloacimonadota; class Cloacimonadia; order Cloacimonadales; family TCS61; genus JAFGMF01. The sequence continues at coordinate 7,543 of JAFGMF010000090.1, read as the reverse complement.
TAGCTTTACGAAGCTGTTCAATTTCCCATTCATCTTTTACAGAACGTAGAGGACGCATCAGGGCTACGACATCAGAAAAAACAATCTCCGGATAATAAAGCCTGATCCTCTCAACCAGCTGATGTTTTCTGTCTATACTATCTGAAAGGGAATGAGAATCAAGATTGAGATAAAATTTTTGAGTGATGTGCAGATAAAATTCCAGGGTCCGTTGAAACTCATCCAGATATAAAACTTTTTCTATCCCGGATAATTTAGCTGCTTCTTCAATCGTCATTTTCTTACCATCCCAGACTTCCCGTTCAGGAATTCCTCTTTCGATAAACAGAAAAGTGATCAATTGCTGTTTAGCCCGATAGAACAGCAGTATTGCACCCGGAGTATTCAATCCGGTAAAATAGAGAAAATTGTTATTTTGCAGAAATGGAATGGGGGAGTCATTCTGTTCAGCAGCGAAAATGACAGCCATTTCCTGTTCCTGAAGCAATTCAAACAGTTTCTTTCTTCTTTCTTGCAAAAATTTCACCATCCTTAATGCGCTCCTATTAAAAGATTTCCATAATATCCGTCAAAGCCGGGGGGATCAAAAATAAAGTCTCCTCTTTGCACGGCACAGATCTGGTTGATAGTTTTTTGGGGGATTCTTTTGTCAAGTTGTTCCTCGATCTGATCCGATTGCCACAGAGCCAGTTCTGTTCCAAAAATAGCTATAATCCGGTTATATATCTTAATAACACTGACAGAATTAACAGATTTTATCCCGAGACTGGAGGCAATTACCTCGACCAGTGGGATCAGATGGATAAACTTGCGGTGACAGCCGGTGATTTGTGGATTTTTCAACGAATTGCATCTTTGCCAGACACCTAGATTCATCTTACGGGAACAGATGGGACAGGTTAGATCTTGCGGATAATCATCAGTAAAAGACACAGCCTGATCATGACCCTGCCTGTCTGCACGGTGACCTGTCAGAAAAAACCTGCCTTCTGCCGGATTGAATTCGATGGTCATTTCTATCCGATTATTTCTCAGCGCTTCAATAATCGACGGATAATCCAGATGTTTACAACGGATCAGGCTGAATTCACGACCAATGCGATTAAGTGCTGAACTGTGGCAATCGCTGTTCGAGATAAAGGTAAGTTTCTCCAGATCAGGGATCTGCTGCAGCATGGAAGGATCGGCGCTCAAACCTGTTTCGATGATTCTGATCCGATCGATGAAACCGCCATAAAATTCTTTCAGAGAAGTCAGATTGTTTCTGCTACCGAAAATGCCTTCTGGAGTCATTATGTGTGCCGGAATGATCTCTAAAAGTGGATGGACATTCTGCAGTTCAAAAAGCTGATCTTCCAGCTGAACACAGTTTTCACTGGTAAGAAAAGGGCGACCTATAGTGTTTTTCATGCCCCATTTCCTGAAAAGATCCTGCACTTTTCTGATCGAGGTAAAATCAGGGAACAGGAGAAGATGATGAGCTATAATCTTGCGTGGATAACCGATCAATCTGGTTGAAATAATGATCTCTGTCTGCAGGAGAAATCTGCTGTTTCCGGGAAAAGAATATAAACCATCAGAGGTTTCGGTCAGTTGTTTCTGTAATTCTGCTGTTCGGGGCGGGAACAGACAGTCGCCTGTGCCAAAGACATCAATACCTTTCATCTGCATTGCAGCCGCAATTTTTTCCAGTGATATCTTGCCGACACCACCGGCATAACCGGAATGGGAATGCAGATCGGCAGCTATCGTGATCATTGCAGCTCAGTGAGTCTCACAGCAGCTTCATTACCCCATTGACTGTATTCTCCGTATTTTTCAATTATCCTTTCATAGATCCTGACGGCTTTTTCTCGATCGCCAAGAGTTTTATAGGCTTCGCCGGCTCGAAGTTCCCCGGAGGCAGCCCATTGAATAAATTCAGGATAGTTATAACCCACTTTTAGAAATTCGGTGACCGATTTGCTGTAATCATCCTGTCCGTAATAGGATTCCCCGATCCAATATTGAGCTTCTGCTTTCTGTTCGGTATCAGCTAAAAGAGGTATTGCCTTCTGGAACATATTCACAGCATTATCGTATTTTTTATCTCGAAAATGGCAAAAAGCGATATCAAAAATGGTTTCTCCTTTCAGATTTTCATCACCCCACCTTTCCAGGATGATCTCATAAGCGGCAATGGCTTTCTGCCATTCTTCCTGTGTTTTGCAGACAACTGCAAAATTCTGGGCTGCATCCAGAGCCAGACTGCCAGATTGATCCTGTTTGATTACCTGAAAATAATGATCCAGTGCTTTCTGGTAATTCTCCATGGAAAAGTTCAATGTGCCGAGTTTCAGATGAGACATATTTTGCATTTCCGGATCGGTTGATTGAACAGAAATCGAGAAATCTGAGAGAGCTTCTTCGGCTTTCTGCTGTTCCAGATTAGCCAGACCGCGCCAGTAATAGATCTCATATTTGAGTGTTTCATTCAATTCGGATTTAAGCAGGCCGGAAAAAATTTTTTCAGCTTTTTTAGGGTCCATCTTAGAATAGTAGATCCCCTCGTTTAGTGTGATCTCCTGCCGTGAAGATTCACTCAGAATATCTTTGAACTTTTTAAAATAGCTTTCCGCCTGTGGGCGGTTTTCCAGTCTGTATAGAGAGATAATTAATTCAGTGGCAAGTAGTTCGATTCCCGGATAACCGGTAAAATTATCGCCAAGTTTGTCGATAACGGTCTTGAAGTTTGAACTGGCAGCAGAATAATCGGTTTTCACAAAAGCAATTTTCCCGATCATTTCGCGGTATTTGAGTTCATCCGGATATTTATCCAGAAGGTTTTCATAGGTATATTCTGCCATAGCCAGATCATCTGTTTCATATTGGAGTGAAGCGAGCAATTCAAGTGTTTCCCTGTCTTTATCCACCATGTGCATAAGTGTAACTTTGGCAGTTTCTTTTTTATCCAGCTTAAGAAGATCCGCTGCGAGGGATCGGTAAAAATTATCATCTCGGTCACTTTCGGGGATTAGCAGTTGAACGGAGACAGCTTTATCATAATCTTCAAGTTCTCTGAGGATCCTGGCATAATAAGAGATAGCGTTATTAATCCCGGTGAATCTTTCGGCATTGTTCACCAGAAATTCAAGTTTTCCCAATGCTTCCGGCTGATTTCCTGTCTGATTAAGGATAACCGCATAATGAAAGAATAACTCCGGTCTGTTAAGATCAATATCTGATGCTATCTGAGTAAAATTATACAGTGCTTCATCATCTTCATCCCTGTGATAATGGTATTCTGCCAGGGCTGCTTTGGCGCGGAAAAATTCTTCTCGATTGATCTTGATCCCGGGCTGCAGATCCTCGATCAGATATTGAGCTTCGGTGAAATCGGAGATTTCCAGATAATGATTGATCAGCATCATGCGAAATTCATTGCTTGAGGGTAAATCGGGATATTGATCCAGGAAATTCTGCAGAGAAGCAATCTGTGCTGTCGAAAGAGATATCTGGTGAAACAAATCCAAGCGGATTCTGATATCTTCGGCAAGATACTCCGGCTGTCTCTGCTTCAGTTCTTCCAGTAATACCATTGTATTATTGATATGGCGGGATGCGGAATCGATTTTACCGGCGGCATTCATTTTCCCTGCCAACTGCAGATTCAGCAGAGCTTTTTGATACAGAGCACCCGTATCATTTTCAGTTTCCAGCAATTGCAAAGCCTGTTCAAATTCTTTCAGGTCATTACTGAGAATATCGATCAATTCGAATTTAAATGATTGTTTATCGTCATCGGCAAGATAGTGGTAAAGCGAATTGAACATATTTTTCCAGGCGTTATCATTGTCTTTGATGGCAAATTTCTGAAGATAGTTTTTCCGGGAGGCTATTTTCTGGCTCAATTCAGAAGAAGTAATCCCGGACAATTCCAGATTCTGCAATTCCCAATAGGCGTCCCGGTATTTTCTTTCTCCTTCCAGGCAGACACTCAATTTATAAGTAGCCAGGGCATAATCGTCTGGATTTATATCGGTTAAGGTTATCTGCCGGTAATAACTGGCAGCCTTTGAATAATTTTGAAATTTTTCTAGATAAATATCCCCAATTTTAGAAAGAAGAAGCTGATGATCGGCAAATTCAGATTTCATAATATTTCGGTATCTATCTATCGCCTGGCGGTATTTCCCCGATGCATTTAGAATATCCCCCTGAAGAAGTTGAATTTGGTAATAGATTGAATCAAGCAGAGTTTCCTCGAGAAGCAAGGTAAGATTTTCTGTTGCTGCGGAATATTCTCCAAGATAGTATTGGGCCTGAGCAGTATAAAGGCCATATTCTCCTTTCATAGTGCTCTCTCTAAAGATCTTGCCTGTTGAGGTTGAAGTTTCAATGATCTTTTCATACTGTCCCAGTTTCAAACGGCAATAGGCCTGAATAGTGAGATATTGATCCAGAGAAGAAGAACTGGTGAATTTATCCGCGAGAGAAGTAATCTCCATAAGAGCTTTATCATAATCCTGAAGACTTAGATATAAATTGCATAGCTGAAATTTGAGAGGCTCTTCAAATTTTCTGGGAAGTTTTTGCTGCAGCCTTTCGGAGAGTAACTCCGCTGCAGCGGAATCACCTCTTTCCCTTTGGAGCAGATCTATCTCCAGCTGCAGAGCAGACCATCGTGCTTCATGTTCAGGATAATTCTGGTTGATCTCTGACAGTATCTTTCTACCCTGATCCGGAATATTATTTTTAAAATATGCCTTTGCCATAAACAGCATCACATATGGAAGCTGGTCATTAGACGGATAATTCTGCAGAAATTTACGCCCTTCAATGATCACCTGATTATATTGCTGCAGATCATATATGCTTTTAATCATTGGTTCAAGCGCTTTATTGGCATACTCGGTTGCGGGAAATTCTGTTAGCAGTTTGGTGAAATTTCTGATTGCCAGTTCTGATTTGGACTGCTCAAGTTGAGCCTGGGCCAGTGAAAAAAGAACCTTATCTCTGGCAGAATAGTGAGGATAACCATCCCAGAGTCGTTGAAATTGTTTTTCTGCCTGAGCAGGCATCTTTAAGAGGCGATAACTTTCTCCAATGAAAAAAATTGCATGTTCTGCTTCTTTACTCGTTGGAGAAGAAATCACTATACGCTCAAACTCGTTGATGGCTTCTTCATAAAGTCCATCCTCAAAAAGCTCTTTGGCAAACTGGAATTCTGCAACCAAGTTAACTGCCAGACTGATCAACAAGATAACGATAATATTCTTCATGATAAACTCCTGTTCAAACGAGTCATAATTATGATATGACACTCAATGTCAATATTGATTTAATTCATTCTTTCGAATAAGGGCTCGATGGCAATTTCTTTCCCGAGTTATTGAACCGCTTCTCCGATTGAAGGATTATCGTTATATCTTCTGTTTCCTATGCTCTGCCTGAACAGGTAATGTGTTTTGTCCGGAGGAGTGGCAATTTGACCTGCCAAAGGGTTTCGCTGGAACGATGAATAATCTTGTTATTCGAATTAGCTGATAGATAAAATTATCTATTCCAGTGATATGTCGCAGTCTTTAAGCAATAATAAAAAAAAGCCCCTTACGGGGCATGGAAATATTAGAAAACACTTGTTCGTTTATAACGGGTACTACGGTTTTTCCAGCTGTCAACAAAGTGATAATAAACTTTTTCATGATTCACAGTGACATCGGGTTGTTTCTCCTGGAGCCTTTTCAGAGTTTTAATTTCATCTTCTTTAATCGAAAGTGTTTCGTGAATTTTTTCTTTTTCTATGTATCTTTTTACTTTTCCCGGCAGGATATTATAAAGCAGGGCAAAATCATTGCTTTCGAGTTTGAATTTCTTTACCAGGAAATCGATAAATTCTCTTTCTTTGGGATGGAATTCGTTGTCCGCTATGATAAGTAACAAAGAAGTTTCCAGGATCAGAAGTTTCTCTTCTCTGGTGCTGATTTTTTTAACTAATTCTTCAACAGGAGTAGGAGTTTCAAATTCTTTTTCGATCTCCAGCCTTTGCCTCTCGCTGAAATCAATATTCTTGAAGGCATTATTAAAGGCTTCTCTTTCGGAAGGAAGGATCTTTCCATCCTGCCAGGCTGCGCTGATAATAACCTTGGCAACATTGAGCAGACCTTCTATACTCTCGGGCATTACACGCTGCTGAAGATTATCCGCCAGAACCGTTCCGGTTTTCATATCAACTAGTTTACCGGTTCTTTTCCCATTTTTATCTAATTTTATCGTAAACGAATAATTATCATTAACAAAATATCCTACGATATCGTTTTTCATTTAAACCTCCATTATGTTCAATTTTTATATAATTAATGAATATTAGAAAAATTCAAAGTTAGATTTATTATTTTAGATAATATTGTCAAAATTTTTATCAAATAAATCCAGAAATTTTTACCGAATTAAATCCCAAAACCTTTCATTAAGGATAAATTTTAAGATTTCCAGAAACGAAAAAAAAAATCTCCCGGATAATTTTTCTTGTTATGGAAAACTTTCCGAAGAGAAGAAATCAGAATTTGAATGATTGAGAATTGAACTTAAAAGCCAATGTGAAGCTCTTTGCCGGAACAGATAATTCGAAACGTATAAGCTGTCTAAATAAATTTCATTGGGGTGATAAAATTTTATTTGCCAGTTTTTAAACAGATTATTCCTCTGAACCCAGAGGTAGCTTAATGAATAAAATATTGATAATTATTTTCTCACTGATAATAGTCGGCAAGCTTTCCGGGATTTTGTTACAGGAAGTTTATGAAACAGCTCCATCGTCAGATGATTATGATAAATATCTTGAACTGGAAACAGGGGTCATCTATGAGGGTGGTCTGCTGATCGGAAAAATTCTCAGTCCAATCACCAACAGCCTGATCGGAGAAGATGGTCTTGACGTCATGATCTCCGGAAATGGAGCTATCCTCGATCTTAAGGGTGAACAGATAAGTATCTCTTTCTGTGAAAATCGTCTCGATATCGAAAACTGCATAATTCTGAACGGCAATATCCGTTTTCGGGGCATTAATGCAGAGCTTGTTGCCATTCCTCAAGGTTCTGTTAAATATGTTACCTTCTACCGTCCCCATGATTATGGCATCAGGCTGCAGGGAACCGGTGAAGGTATTATACTGGAGCGGAATCTTGTTATTGATGCGATAGATACAGGATATGATTATATTTATACAACCGGGATCTCATCAGACTGGATACCGACAGGTTCTAATATTGCCATCAGTATTCAAGCCGGGTTTTATGGTACTCCCGAGGTTTTTGACAACTGGTCGTATCATTCAACACCTCAGATAAATACAGATCCCCTCAAGCATATATCTGCATTGTGAGAGTACGGCTGAACAGCGCCAGCGGCAGCCAGTTGGCTGTTTGAAGACAATGTGATCGGGATCGACCCTTTATTGACAGATCCCGAAAATGGTGATTACCGTCCTGTCCCGGGATCTCCGGCTGTTGGATACGGCTGTTACACATTCCCGGAACCGCTCAATCTCAGTAAGAACAGCCT
>JAFGMF010000089.1 GCA_016927675.1 Candidatus Cloacimonadota bacterium | reverse complement strand
TAACCTGTTAGTTAAATCCGGATTGACCTTGGAAAACAAAGTAAAATCATGTTCACCTATAAATATCGGGAGATAATGCAATATTTGCTCAAGAGAATAATTAAGTTTTGGAATAAAACTTTTATAGGAGCGATTGAATGGTGTTCTCTCGTTGGTCAGTAGATATTTATATGTCCTGGAACAAGCACTGTAACGTGCATGAAAATCTGGTTTCACAAGATCTGCTGAGATGATTTTCAGATCAGGAGGAAGTTTTGCATTGAGAACCAGGACTAATTTATCTGGATTAATATCAAATGGAAATTCAAAATGGGCGTATTGTGCCAGAGCGTGAACCCCGGAATCAGTCCGACCAGATCCACAGACTTTTATCTCAATTCCTGTAAGTCTTTTCAAGGATTCTTCTAAAACATCCTGTACGGTTCTTCCGCTTTGCTGGCATTGCCAGCCATTGAAATTCTGTCCATCGTAAGACATTTTGATCAACAGCTTCATGTGCTTTAATTTCCTTTTTTATCAAACCACTCTAATCACGAAAATCTTCGTGATCGTTTTCTCCTGTTCCAAAGTGGAGCAGATAGTCATATTCCTGTGTGTTTTGCCTAGACATGGTTGTTTCATATTGATAATGACCAAAGAAATATCGCGAAGTTCAGTATCCAGAAGAGCAGAGCATAACTGTAAGAAAACATGATTTTCTGCTGTTTATGTGTTAAATATGGGATCAAAGTGTTTTTTGATTTATCATTTCTCAGGTAAATCATACTTTCATTAAAGGAATTTTTTAAAGTGTTAACCAGTTTTTCCTTACTTGAGGATGCATTTTTAAATTCTTCCAGAAAAAGAGAGAGAAAAGAAATAGTGGCGGAAAAATAGTAAAAGAAAGCAGTGAAGAAGTTTTTATTTACTTGGACAGCAGAATTCTGTTGAGAGATAAATTCCGCCAGCAGAAATAAAAGCAAAACAGATAAGATCAATGTATGAATAATAATCAGAATAATTTTTCCGTGATCAGGCAGTGAAAGATTCATGATAATAATCAGAAAGAGGATAGAGCTGAACAGGGGCAGGAAACGAAGAACATTCTGCAGCCACCGATTAATGATAGCGGGGAACGGGATAAGGATTATAAATGAAGCAATAAACTGGATGAAAGAGCACCTGAAATCGGTATTCATAATATTAAGAAGAGAGAAGATGATGGCAGTAGGGTAGATAATCAGGAATGGGATGGATAGATTATGATCCTTTTCATTCATCTTTGAATTTAACAGGCAGAATAATGTTAGAGTTTACAGGTTGATCCTGTTTAAGTGCTGGTGAAAACTCCCATTGCAGAATAGCTTCCCGGGCAATATCCTGCAGTCTAAGAGGATCAGTGTAAGCAGGATTGATCAATATAACTCTACCCGGTTCACCATTGGGAAGTACATTAATATTAAATTTCAGGGAATAATCTGATCCTTTGAGTGAATCTGGCAGAACAGGGGGTGTGTATGAAATTATTATTGGCGGGACATCGAAATCACTGGCAGGATAAATTATCTCATCTGCTCCTATCTCAAGAAGTTCCAGCAAAATCTGATCTTTTGCGGGATCGATTTCCTGATCCTGTGTAATTTCTTCAGCTATGATACTTTCCGGTTCTTCATCGCTGATTTGATCGGATTGATTTCTGACCAGCAAATTCTCCAGAGCCGGCAGGGTTTCCAATTTTTTAAAACCGGTATCGATTTCGTAGAAACGGCTGACGGAGTTTTTTAACAGATCATCATCGGATTCAAGCAGATAATTTAGATAAGGTTTTGCCTGCAGTGTATCCTGAAATTCGAAGTAATAGGTAAATCCGAGAACGTAGGCCGCTTTTGGATTGAAAGCATGATCTTGATCAAGATAAATTTCGTGAAGCATATCAAGTGCCCGTAGAGTGTCAGATTCAAGGTAATTCAGGGCTTCTTTGTATTGATGCTCCTGATATTCCTGCTCATGCGAGATCAATCTGATCTCTTCACCAGCAAGCAGAGATTCTGCTGCATTTGTGTATTTATTTCCCGGAGCAATAGATTTAAGAAGTTTGAATTGCATCTCGGCTTTTTCCGGATTCAAGAGGACATTCTTGTACATCCAGATCTTGATAAAGTGGGCAAGAGGAATATATTCCGATTGATAATCTATGATGTCCTGTTCGATTCGTTCGATCTGAACTGCAATTTCTTCTGCGCTGTAGAAGATGGTAGAATCGGAAACAGCGACAGAATCCTGTAGAGCGCTGTCTGATGTCAGCAGAGAATCGATAATGACAAGAGAGTCAGTAATTGACAGTGAATCAGGATCCGAAAGAGAATCTGCCAGGGTTGTCTGAGTATAAATCAGGTTGAGAGAATCAAGTTTGGTTTCCAGCGAAGACCGCCGGTTAATTATATTGTTATAAACTGCAAGTGCCGAATCAGGATAATTCAATTCATCAAGATAATATTCGGCAAGTTTCAACTGCTGTTCAACTAGCTCTGAGGTCGGCATTGATGAATCAGGCCGATAATACTGGATAATTTGACTTGCAACAGAGCTTCTGGTGATCGCTTTTTCTACAAATTCCGAATTTGAGAATTCCTGCTGGACCTTATTGTAATTTTCAATAGCCATTTCGTAATCCTGCAGGATAAGGAAATAGATTTCTGCAAGATGATATGATGCTTCAGCTGAAATTTTAGTTCGGTTGTTGTTTTCTATCAGCAACTCAAAGAGTTCTATTGCTTCCTGAATATCTCCGGTTCCCACGAGAGCTCTGGCCTTGAGTAATTGAATTTTTGGTAAATTATCCAGGCGATACTCATCTTTCAGTAATCTATTGATATATTTCAAGGCTGTTTCATATTCTTCGAGGTAAATATAATTAAGTGCAATATAGTAGCGGGAATCAAGCTTGATCTTTTTTGCAATCCTTGATTCGAGCAGTTCGAAAAGAATCTCGTTGGATCTCTGGTAATCTTCTTCCAGATGATATGATTTTCCCAGTGATAAATATGCCTCCTGATATTCTTTTGATTTCGGGTAATTATCGATTATCCGGCTCAAATATGATTGAGATTGAACTATATCATTTTGTTGTAAATAATAATCAGCCAGTAGCTGTAGTGCCTGAGGATGGTATTTATTGAATTTGTCTTCTTTTAGAAAATCCTTGAGGATTTGTAATGCCTTGGGCTTATCGTTATACTCGTAATTTGAACGGGCAAGATATAGATGAGCTTCCGGCACAAATTCACTTTCCGGATAGAATTTCAACAGGTCGTTGATCGTTTCAATTGCCTGAATATAATTCGTCTGTTTGAAATAAAGACATTTTGCCAGCAGAAACAAGGCATCATCAGCATATTTACTGTCTTTATATTCTGTGAGAATAACACCACATTTCTTGATCGCCTGATTATACTGCTGAATTGCATTGGCGGTCGGGCGCTCATCATCCTTAAGGCTATAACTCTGTGCTTCCTTAAAAGCTACTTCAGCATTATAAAAGGTATTATAATAGGCACATCCCGCTGGGATCAGCAGTAGAGAACAGATTAACAAAATAATAGATAATAGTTTCATTTCTTATTTCAGATCGGTATATTGTCTGGTTATTTCCGGGAATAGATCGGAATCAACAAGTTTTTTCAATTGCTCAATATCAGGATTGATCTCTCTGTCTTTCTCTAACGTTGGAACAAATTCCCGGATTTTAGTTCTTACAGCTTCCAAAACCGGTGAACTTTTAATTGTGCGGATATCAAGAGCCTGGGCTGCGATCATCATTTCGATTGCCAGCACGTATGCTGTATTATCAATGATTTTTCTTGCTTTAACCGCAGCGATAGTACCCATGCTTACATGATCTTCCTGATTGGCTGAAGTCGGAATTGAATCAACTGATGCGGGATGAGCAAGGATCTTGTTCTCAGATATCAGAGATGCAGCCGTTAATTGAGCTATCATATAACCTGAATCCAATCCGGGTCTTGGAGCAAGAAAAGGCTTCAAACCCCTGTTCAGGGCAGGGTTCAAAAGATGTTCGCAGCGGCGATCAGAAATATTGCCCAGCTCTGATACGGTAAGTCCCATTGTGTCAGATGCGAATGCGATCGGCTCACCATGAAAATTTCCACCTGAAATAACGCGTTGTTCTTCCAGAAAGATAAGTGGATTATCCGTAGCAGAATTGATCTCTATTTCCAGAGTGTTTCTGACGTATTCGAGAGCATCTCTGACAGCTCCATTAACCTGTGGTGAACAGCGCAGACTGTAAGCGTCCTGAACATTATCGCAGCTGACATGAGATTTTCTGAGTTCACTGTTATCAAGCAGCATACTGATGTTTCTTGCAGAAGTGCTCTGTCCCGGGTGAGGTCTTACCTGATGAATTAGAGGATCGAAAGCGTCTGGAGTTGCCAGCAGAGCATCACAGGAGAGAGCAGCACAGATATCAGCTATTCTGCATAGATTAAGTGCCCGGTGATGTGCCAGAACAGCGATACCCGTCATAACCTGTGTCCCGTTATTAAGAGCAAGTCCTTCTTTGGCTTTCAGTTTAATTGGATTTAATCCGACTTTTCGCAGAGCGACTTCTCCCGGAAGAATTTCTCCATGATATTCTGCCTTTCC
>JAFGMF010000088.1 GCA_016927675.1 Candidatus Cloacimonadota bacterium | reverse complement strand
TTCAGCATCCATTTCTCCGATAACAATGTTTTCCAGCATGAACCCAACTAATATCTCTGCAGGATTTTATATCCGCACATCTGCTGCCATTGCACAAAAGAATTCAGATATTCCTGTCGCGACTCCAGCAGATCAAGTTCCGCCGTCATCATTTCCTGCTGAATATTGATGAAATCTAGGAAATTAATCAGTCCGCTACTGTATCTTTCACCTGCCAGCAGAAATTTCTTCTCGGCTAATTCGTAACGATTTCCCAGAATTTCTATTTCCTGTTTTTTTAAATCCAGTGTGTTCCTTTGCTGCTGCAGATTTCTGTTTACTTCACGTTCTGTAAGGATAAATTCATTTTCGGCAATCCGATATTCCCTGTCACTGATCTTGTAGGCAGCGGATCTTTCGGCAAAATCACCAAGGGGCAGTGAAAGATTGAGTGATATTTGCCAGTAATCCTGAATGGCATCCCGGGAAATGAAATTTCCCTGATAATCATAAATCTCCTGATTATCTTTCCAGTATTCGGTTTTTTTATATCCGTAATAACCCTGCAAGGATAAATCCGGGAACAAATCTTTCAGAGCAGATCTTTTTCTGGTTTGTTGTGCCAGTTTCATCAGGCTTTTCTTCCTGATTTCCGGATTAAAAATGTCTTTTTGATCGCCTATCCCCGATGCCAGCGACCAGGTCAGTGTATCCAACACTGTACCCATATCCAGATCAATATCGGTCATTTGTTTCAGATCGAGAGTGACAGAGTTGAACTCCATTTCAGTTCTTTTCAGTTCCAGTCGGGCATTCTCAAGTTCAAGGCGGGTCGCATAAAGGTCGAATTCATTTTTTGACCCGGCATTGAACAATTCCTCAAGAAAAGCAAGCTGTTGTTCGTATGTATGTTGCGCTTCTCGAAAAACCTCAGCCTTTTGCTGAAGTAACAGAAGGTCTGTATACCGTGAGATGATCAACAGCACCTGGTCCTGAAGTGTCTTATCTAATTCTAGCTGTGCCAGCTGATTTTCATAGCTATAAACTTTCAGATTTGAGAATCGGTGATCAAATAGGTGCAACTCGCCGAATATCTCAACTCCCCGTTTACTGATCTGATTGCCGGCATTATCGTGAATGATATCGCTGAAAAGGTTTAAATCAGGAATGAAAGAGTAATATCCCGAATTGAGATTTGTCCTGCTATTCTGCAGATTATAGTCCTGATTCCTTAATTTAATAGAGCCAGCAAGTCCGGCATCAATACAGTCAAACAAAGTAATTGTTTCGGTTGCATTCAGTATTAATCCTGGAATGATCAGAATAAAAATTAACATGTATCTCATAATCTCCTCTGAAAAGGAAGCTTTATAACGCCGGATATCTAAGGATGGTCATGGTATTACGGTCTGTAAGATACAGTTTATCTCCGGCGCCAATCATTATTGATGAAGGCTCGATCCCTTTAATGGAAATTACTCTGTCCAGAACACCTTCCTGATCGAAGATTTCCAGAACAAAACCGAGATAATCCTGATCATCCCGCTCAATATCAGCCTTAAGATCGTAAGGTGTTATCACATAGAGTCGTTCGGAACTGTCCAGGTCGCAACCGAAAGACACAGGTTCATAACTTGCTTTCATCGTTATTGTATCGCCATCCCTCACAGTCTTGAGTTCCGGTTTCACCGGAGTGAAAAAGAGTTCTCGACTGATCACTTTCGCCAGCTTATCCTGCTGATAAAAGTCAATACGGTTGATATTATTATAACATGCTATAATATCACCCCTGCCTGTTAATTCAAGATCACACATACTCATGATCCAGACCTGAAAAGGATCGCTGTGTTCCTGAGCAGTGCCGATCTTTTTAAGTAAGCGATAATCGTTATCATATACCTTAATCAGACTTGTGTCAGCTTTCTCCCCATTTCCGAAGCTGATCATCATACTTTTGTTGATCAACATGTTCTGGTTGTCGATTAGAAATTTGCCGGGATAATCCGATTCAAGTTTCCGCGATTCAAGGTAAACTCCATCCGGACTGAAAACCTGAAATCGTTGATTCCCCAGATCGGAAACGACTATTCTCCCGTCACTGAATAATCCAAGTCTGTAAGGTTCCCGGAATTCTCCCGGTCCTTCTCCTTCTGTGCCGATGATTTCGAGGAAATTACCCTGATAATCAAATTTTTTCAGGTTATGTGCTGCCATGTCCGCTACCAGAAGATTACCTTCAGGACTCTCGATCAGATCCGAAATCTCTCCAAAAACATAATTATTCGTATTATGGTCACTGATCACCAGCTCCGGTTCAGGCAGAGTTTCCGAAATCGGTACTCGTGGATTTGAGATGTAGCTGACGCCGTTGATTTCACTGATTTTTACAGAATTCTGCCTGCTGCAGGCAAACATGATAATTGGAATTAAGAACAAGGCTTTTTTCATCAAACACTCCTGATCGGTAATTTATATTTAAAAACAAGGCAATCAAACATATCGAAGATATAGAAGTATCCATCGCAAACCGCTGCACCTTCCAGAAAATAATTTCTGTTTCCCTGGAGACGGAATTTCTGTGTTATTTTACCGGAAGGATCAAATAGATGCAGCTCTGTTATCGGATCCGCTGCTTCATTGTCATTGCCGTATTGAACCGGCAACAGAAAACCGCCTGCCAGCCTGACAGCTCTTCCGGTTTTCTGGCAGCCGGACAAATCCAGTTTTAGCTGATCATCCGGGTTATCCAGATTGACCAGATATGCTTCAACCCTCATCATAAAAGCGATAAGACAGGAGTTTTCCTGCATCGTATAAGTATAATAATTTTTGAAAGCGTCATCTTCATCGGTTTTTTGATATAAATGTCTGGGACAATATTCCAGCGACAGACTATCCTGATAAATCGAATAAATTCCTGGATCGGGATAAAATGGAAAGGCATTGCCTGATAACACAGAATTACAGTAATCAAGCATCCAGAGATTCTCTGAAGGTCTGCTTGCCAGAAATTCACCTTCCAGCCCAAGATACTGCAATCTGCGGTTACCCAGATCATTCACGATCAGAACACTGTCGGACGTTATCGTCAGACTGAGCGGCATCTCAAACTCTCCGGGTCCTTTGCCTTTATTGCCGATAAATCTTCGGAATGACATATCATCTACATCGTAGACTCCGATTCTGGACATTCCCTGATCGAGAAGATACAACTCCCCAGCAAAGATCACCATCCCGAAAGGCTTGGAAAATTCATATTCGGCATCAGCCTGCCAACCGAGAGAATCAAGTGCTGTCAGATTGATTACTTCGATCTTCTCAACAGCACAAGCTCCCAGTAAACTAATTAAAATGGTGATCAGAACTGACTTTAAGATATTTATATCCGCCAATTACTTCCTCCGGATAAGAGTGTATAAAACCGGGATCAGGACCAAGGTTAACAGTGTTGCCATCAGAATCCCGCCAATAACAGCTACAGCCATAGCCGATTGTAGTTCTGCTCCACTACCGACGCCAATTGCCAATGGAGCCAAGCCGAGTACAGTGGTAAAAGTTGTCATTAATATCGGACGCAGCCGAGTTAAGGCCGCATCGGTAATTGCTTTTTTCAGATCCATCCCTCGATTCTGAAGTTGATTGGCATAATCGACCAGCAGGATAGCGTCATTTACAATAATCCCAGCCAAGATTATCATTCCGAGGGTTGACATCACGCTCAAGGCAGTTCCGGTGATCAGCAGAGCCAGACTGACACCTATAAGTCCCATCGGGGTTACGAACATGACAATCAGAGGAAGTCTGAAGGATTCAAACTGTGATGCGAGGATCATATAAACCAGCAGAACGGCAAATATCAGGGCAAAAAGCAAAGAGTGAAGAGAAGAGCTGATCTCCCTGTTAACACCCTGAACACTGATCCGCAGATTATTATCGGTGCTGCTGAATCTTCCGGTAAGTTCATTTAACTTGGTCATGGCTTTTTTCAGGCTACCGCGAAACAGCAGGGAAATCTTGTAAACACGGGTCTGATTAACCCGTTTGATCTCGGG
>JAFGMF010000087.1 GCA_016927675.1 Candidatus Cloacimonadota bacterium | reverse complement strand
CTTCGCTGAAGCTTCTGATGACAAGTCATCCTTCTCCGGCAGCTGCCAGAGAAGACGTATCAAGAGGAGATATCTGACGAAGGGGGAGGTGGAAGAGAATATGAAAAAAAACTTGCTTATATGTCTATGCTATGAAATCAATAATTAGTCTTGCGGGACATTAAGCAAAGGGAGGTAGATATGGAAATAAAACCGGATAAAAAATTGATTACCAAATCCTGGATGATCCTGCTCACAATTTCACTCTTTATCGTTGTATTTTCCTTTTTTTTCTATCTGATACCTGTTCTGGACAGGGAAGTTGACTTCAACGTATTTATTGATTATCTTTGGCGGATCGTCTCAATTGTAATTATTGCCATGTGGCTAATATCGGCTCCGATAATGATCTTGTGGATCAAAAATTTATCCTACTTCATCGAAGATGACAGAATAGTAATTCATAAAGGCATCATCACTAAAATCCAGCAGAACATCCCCATGAGAATGATCACCGATTTTATGTTAGAACGATCGCTTTACGATCGCTGGCTGGGTATCGGCAGTATCAAGATCCAGACAGCCGGACAAACCCAGAATGCCACCGGTTATGAAGGCAAGCTTTCCGGCCTGATAAAATGGGAAGAACTATATAAAACTTTACGGGAAAAAATCAGCAAGTCTGATCTTACCGGAAGTAAAAAAGTCGAAACTTCCGGCGATAAGATAACATCTTTAACAGACATCCTGTTGGAGCTGAAAAAGGTTGTCCTCATTTTAGAGGAGAGAAAGAAATAAATAAACTCAAGGATCGATTGTTATAAACACTGAGATTATTTTGAAAATCCTTGCCTGCTGAAACTAAATAATTTTATATGACTTTTGCCGTTGATCCCAAAGAATTGATAATATAATGAGGTGAAAATGCAATATCGGAAATTCTGCGGTAAAGATGTATCCATCCTTGGTTTCGGAGCTATGCGCCTGCCTGTTATTGATGGTGATCCTAAACAGATAGATGTAGGACAAGCTGAAGCTATGCTTGACCATGCTTTGGATCATGGCATCAATTACATTGATACCGCATATCCTTATCACGGTGGTGAAAGCGAGAGATTCGTAGGAAACTATCTTCAGGCCAGGGGGAACAGGGAGAGAATTTATCTGGCAACCAAACTGCCTTCCTGGCTCATCAAAGAAGAAGCTGATTTTGATAAATTTTTCGAAGAGCAATTGGAAAAACTGCAAACCAACTTTATTGATTTCTATCTGATCCATTCGCTGAATGACAAGTCCTGGAAAAGCCTTAAAAAGCTGAAAGTGCTGGAATGGTGCGAGAAAAAGAAAAAAGAAGGCAAGATCAAATATCTGGGTTTTTCATTTCATGATCAATACAAAGTATTCAAAAAAATTGTGACCGATTATGAAAAATGGGATTTCTGCCAGATCATGTACAATTACATGGATACCAGATATCAGGCTGGTGTACGCGGGTTACGCCTGGCCACTGAAAACAATATCGCCGTTATAATCATGGAGCCTTTGCGTGGCGGGCAGCTGGCAAAGGAACCACCGGCTGAGATTAAAAAAATCTGGGAGAAATTTCCGGTTAAGCGTGCTTATGCCGATGGAGCTTTACAATGGCTCTGGCATCATAGTGAAATACCATTGGTTCTAAGCGGTATGAGTTCTTTGGAGCAGGTGATGGAGAATATCTCCAGTGCGGAAAACGCAAAAGCAGGACTTTTTACAGACAAAGAACTGGATTTGTTTAAAATGATCAGAAGAACTTATCTGAAGCGCTCACCGATCCGTTGCACTTCGTGCAGATACTGTGAGCCCTGTCCTCAGGGCGTTGCAATCTCTACCTGTCTGGGTTTTTATATGATGAGTGTTATTTATGATGATCAGCCTCGGGCCAGCATGTTCTACAATCAATTTCTGAAAGATGAAAATCGTGCTGATAAATGCATAAAATGTGGAGAATGTGAAGAGAAATGTCCTCAAGGAATAGAGATTATCAAATGGCTTATGGAAACACATAAAAGTCTTAATAAAACCAAGGTTGAAAAATGAGAATCCAAAATGCTGATAGATTATTTTTTCTTTTTATTCTCATTATTTGTCTATTTACTGTCGGATGTACTACTGGGAAAAAATCCGGATTGAGACTAAAATCTTACGGATATGTGAAGTTAAATGACAGAGAATTATCAAACAGTGAGTTCTCCGATCTGAGGGCTGCCTTTAAGAATTTGAAATCAACAGTCTATAGTTTTAACATGAAACCTGATCTGATACTGTACTGTTATGATGATATTGACGATAAAGGTGCAGATATGTTTTGCATCTTTTTAAAAGACGAATTGATTTATGAAGGTGATTATTTTTATGCCTGGGCTGACGAAATGAAAGGATTGAAAAGTAACTGTTACCGATTGAATGAGGACACATTTTACCTGCTTCAATCGCTTTCCGGTAAATGAAAACTCGCAAGCGGTAAAAGGCATTGACATCGGAATTTGAAAAAATCAGCTTTGTTTTGGAAGTTTAAGTAATTTGGAAAATCGAATTTAACCCATAAATTAAGAGGTAACTTCATGCAGAAATCGCGAAAAAGAGGTTTTACGGCTGGTATATTTTTGATCGTATTGGGGTCATTGATACTATTTCCCTTGGATATAAACCTCAGTACTATTCATTTTATTCTGGGTGGATTGTTTCTAGCCGGATATTTTTATAAGGAAAGCTACGGATTACTTATTCCGGGCTGTTTACTCATAAGTCTATCTTTATCGTCTGTGAGATCGAGTTTTTTTGGTTTTCAAGATTTCAGTGCATTCTGGCTTGGGATAGGCTTTATTGCAATATACGTAATTGACAGGATTTACCGTGGAGATACACACTGGTGGCCTCTGCTTCCCGGGATAATCCTGATCCTGGCTGAATCAAGAAATCTGCACAGGTTGATCTCTGTCGGCTGGCCTGTTATCTTAATATTTGTCGGTATAATGATGCTGGCGCGAGCATTTGGTTTGATCAAAGAGAAAAAACATCATTCAGATCCAAAACAAAAAAGCGGTGATGAATAATATTCCCTATCCAATAATTAGTATCATCTGAACTTGTTGTAATGTAAAGAATTCATTGATTTTTACAGCCAGAATTTACAGGTGAAATATGAGGTTTTTTTAATGAGTAGAAAATTAATAAAGTGCAGAACCTGCGGGAAGAAAGTAAGCTCTTCCGTTCGCAGCTGTCCCAAATGCGGAACCTTGTTGAAATTACCTTTAGCAGCAACGATAATTACCATCATGATCATCATTTTTATTGTCGGGCTCGTGCTATACGGATTAATCCGCTGAAAGAATTGATCTAATGGAATACCGTAGAACGATATTCGGATATGAGTGCGATCTTTATGGTCATTTAAATAATGCCAATTATCTTCATCTTTATGAGGAAGCCCGAGCCGATGCCCTTGATCAAATGGGTTTACCTGTCAGAAAATTAATGGAAATTGGAATTCATGTCTATATAATTCGGGTAGAGATTGATTATATCAAGGGAATTCCCGTAGAGGAGAGGGTCAGGATCAATTCTGAAATTGAAAAACTGAATAAGATCAAAGGTATCTGGAAGCAGGAAATATTCAATTCTAATGGTGATCTATGCAGCAGAGCGAGGGTTACGGGTGTTTTCATCAAAAATGGTAAGGCCGTAAGATTACCTGAAGATATATACGATCATTTCCGCAGATTTCAGGAGATTTAAAGAACAGCAACATCCTTCAAAAATACAGTTGCCAGACCCAGAAAAGAAGCAAATCCGCCAATGTCGGTAAGCATGGTGATGATAACACTGGAAGCGAGAGCCGGATCTATTTTCAAGGTTTTCATGATCACTGGAATAGTTGATCCGATCAACCCGGCAATGAACATATTACAGATCATCGATGTTCCCAGAACAACCCCAAGTATGATATTCCCTTTGAGCAGATAAGCGATAACCATTGCAATTGAGCCGATGATCAATCCATTGATAATCCCTACTGTAACTTCTTTGAAAATAGCGCGCCAGGTATTCCGAATCGTCAATTCCCCCAACGCAATACCACGGGTTATCACAGTTAAGGTCTGAGTGCCGGAATTACCCCCTAATCCGGCGACTATGGGCATCAAAACAGCAAGAAAGGACAGCCTGTCAATCGTCTGTTCAAACAAGCCAACCACACTGGAAACAAGCAGTGCTGTGAACAGATTAAGGGTCAACCATGGTAAGCGTTTTTTTACAGAACTGATCGGGTTGGTAAATACTCTGTCTTCATTTTCCAGTCCAACCATCTTATATGCGTCTTCTGATGCTTCTTCGTCGATTACATCAATGATATCGTCTACGGTGATTCTTCCAAGCAGATGATTTTCTTCATCCACTACCGGGAGAATAATCAGGTTGTATTTACGAAACAGGTGAGCCACCTGTTCCTGATCGAGAGTTACCACAGCTGAAATTACTTCTCGTTCCATAATTTTTTCGGCATTCCAATCCGGACGGGCGAGCAGCAGCCTGGTAAGTTCAAGAATACCAACCAGTTTTTTATCATCGTCAGTCACGAAAGCATAATGAATATTTTCTACTTCTCCGATATTAGCTCTGATGTATTCGATGATTTCATCCCTTTTCATTGTCTGCAGGACAGAGATGATTTCGGTCTGCATAAGACCGCCGGCAGAATCTTCATCGTAAAGCAGCAGTTGTTTAATTGTTTCAGAATCCTCTTCTTCGATCTTTTCCAGCAGGTTTCTGGAAGCTTCTTCTTCCATATCACCAATAATATCAGCAGCTTCATCGGTTTCCATTTCATCAATGATATTGATCAATCTTTGCTGCTGGATATTTTTGAGGATCTCTTCTCTTACTTCGTCGAACAATTCTGGCAGTACATCAGAAGCATTCTGGTCATTTAACAATGAAAAAATCCGATTGTGATATTCTACGGGAAGTTCGTGGATAATCTGAACAATATCTGCTGGATGTAATTCATTAATATTTGTTTTTAATTCTGTCTCACGATTTTCTTCGAGATACTTTTGTATTTCAGAATATGTCAGCATAATCATAATCACTCACCAGATTATTTAAACCCGAATAACATCAAAACAAGTAAATTAAAAAGGCTACCCAAAGGTAGCCTCAGGAAATATAAAATCAAACCATGTTTATTTTGCTGATTTCTTATGGGAGGAGCCTGCTTTTTCTGCTTTGTGGGGTGTTTCCATAAATTCAATGATAGCCATTGGTGCGCAATCCCCTTTTCGGAATCCATTTTTTAATACTCGAGTGTATCCACCTTTTCTTTCTGT
>JAFGMF010000006.1 GCA_016927675.1 Candidatus Cloacimonadota bacterium | reverse complement strand
TGATTTTCAGCGATGTATCTCATTTAAATATAAAGATATATGATTTTATAATCATTATTCATCGGAAGAATTGATGAAAAGAAAACGCAGAGGTTATAGTAGATTCATCTTCCTTGGATTGCTGGTAATTGGATTATTTTCAGCTGTTCTGGGAGGATTCAGAATTCTGTTTCAGAATCTGGATTTTTTTCAGATTGAGAATATTGACATCCGTGGAAACCAAAACCTGGAAAAAGAATTTCTGGCAAACCTGGCAAAAGAAATGATCGGGCAGAATCTTTTTCGTATATCTGTTCGTGAGATTGAACAAAAATACGAAAATGTCATCAGAATTAAAGAAATCAAGGCTTCCCGCCGGCTGCCCAATACATTGAGGATTACTTTCCAGGAAAGGAAAGCCATCTTTTATGCTAAAAGCAAAGAAGGGGAATTATTCCCGATCGATAAAGATAAGATCGTTCTGGATGGAGAAGTTATGTATCCGGGTGAAATCGTCCCCGTTGTCGAAACCACACTTCCTGCTAAAGATTTTGTTGCAGGATCTGTGATTTCCGATGAATTTCTGGATCAGGTATTCTGCTTTTATGATCAAATTAGCGACAGTAATCCGGAATTCATGAACAGGCTTTCGGAGTTTTTCCCCTTGGAGGACGAGATCTGCATGATCGAACAAGCCGTCGGATATAAAATAATTTTAGGGGAAAACGATCTGTCAGAAAAAATCAGAAGATTCACTTTTGTGGAAAAAAATCGAAATTTCACCCATGGATCTCTGATCGATCTCAGATTCGACAATAAATTGATCGTACGCACGGAGGAGATATGAAAACAGGTCAACAGATCACAGCTATAGATATTGGCACTACCAAGATCTGTGTAATCATCGCCCTGCTCAATGAAGATAACAAGCTGGAAGTGAAAGGCATCGGAACAGGATCATCAGAAGGTCTTGTAAACGGCATCGTCATAGATATGATGAAAGCATCAAGATCTATCTCCAAAGCCATTGAAAAAGCAGAACAAATGGCTGAACTTCCCGCAAAAAATATTTTCGTCGGGATAGCCGGAAACCATATCAAAAGCCAGAATACTCTGGGTCGTATCTCGCTGTCTACCGGTAGCGAACCTTGCGAAATTGGCTCTGAACATGTAAATAATGTGATCACAAATTCTAAGAATAATGTCAAGATCCAACAGGGTAATGAACGACTCGAAATAATCCACGCCATCCCCCAATACTATGAAATCGATGGACAGGATGGCATAATGAATCCAGTCAATATGAGTGGATTCAACCTTTCCGCATATGTTCACATTGTCATGGCAGATATCAACACTCTCCGAAATATTTCCAGATGTGTTGAAATTGCCGGGTACAAAGTAGAAGAGATTTTCCTGGAACCGATAGCTTCTTCCAATGCCGTTTTGAATGAAGTAGAAAAAAACCTTGGCTCGATCCTCATCGATATAGGTGGCGGAACAACAGACATCGCTGTTTTCTACAAGGGAAGCATCCGTTTCAGTGCTGTTATTCCCCTGGGCGGAACTAACATCACTCACGACATCTCCATCGGCTTGCATACCACACCACAAAATGCCGAACAGATAAAAGTACAACAGGGAAATTCTCTGGCTGACCAGATACCTGAAGATAAAACCATTGAGATCGAAGGTATTGGAGGTCGCGAAAGTAAACAGAAAAAACTTCGTTATGTAGCTGAGATCATCGAAGCGAGAATGAGAGAGATCCTGGAAAGCACATATCGCATCTTAAACGAACAGCACGAATTAAGCATGATCACCGCCGGGCTTACTCTTACAGGGGGCGCATCCCTTCTGAAAAACAGTGAACTGCTGGCAGAAGAGATTTTCAATATGTCTGCCAAGACCGGTTACCCCAATCTATCCCGTCTGGCAGGTCCCACCGAACGCCTCGATAGCCCCAAATACGCTACCAGCGTTGGTATTCTTTATCATGTTCAGGATCTGGTACTAAGTAAAAGAAAAGGTATTTCCAGTGTTAGTATGAAAGATCCATTAAAAGATTTTTTTAAAAAAATAGCAGATTTCTTTAAGGATTTTACTTAGGGGGTAAAATGTTAGAACTGGATTTAACCCAGGATGAAATCCCTTTCGGAACAAATATTAAGATTATCGGAGTTGGAGGTTCAGGCGGTAATGCGATCAATACAATGATCGATAATTCCCTGACAGGAGTAGAGTTCATCGCCGCTAATACCGATATCACAGATCTGAAAAAATCCAAAGCCAAGATAAAATTGCAATTGGGCAAAGAAACCACCAAAGGGCTAGGAGCAGGAGCAAATCCTGAGATCGGGCGAAAGTCCGCGGAAGAATCAAGAGATGATATCCGATCACAACTGGAAGGAGCAGATCTGGTTTTCATTGCTGCCGGAATGGGCGGAGGTACAGGAACCGGAGCAGCTCCGGTAATAGCAACTCTTGCCAAAGAGCTGGGAATTCTTACCATCGGTATTGTCAATCGCCCTTTCCTGAGTGAAGGCAAAAAAAGAATGCTGAATGCCGAAGCAGGTATCCATAAATTGAGAGATATCGTTGATACCCTGATCGTTGTCCCCAATGAAAAACTCAAGGATATCTACCCGGATATGACCGTTATCGATGCCTTCCGAAGGGCAGATAATGTTCTTTATGAAGCTGCTAAAGCTGTCTCCGATATAATTAATTCAAGTGGTTATATTAAAGTAGATTTTGCTGATGTCAGAACCGTGATGGCTAATCGGGGCTTTGCCCTGATGGGCTCTGCCGTAGGAGAAGGAGATGACAGAGCCAGAAAAGCCATCCAGGAAGCTATGTCTAATCCTTTACTCACAGAAGTAAAAATCGATAAATGCCCGGGAATTTTAATCAATATTACTGCCGGAAAAGACTTCCGCATGGAAGAATTCGAAATAATCAGTAAAGAAGTCAATCTCAAAGCAACCGAAGCCAGCGATATTATCACCGGAATAATTTTTGATCAGGAGCTGGAAGGCAAAATAAAAGTCACTTTGATTGCCACCGGATTGAAAGTTAATGATAATTCAGTCTACGAAATAGAAAGCATTCGCAGTAAAGGTGCTGATACGCCTAAAGAAGAAATCAGCGATATGCTGGACAGAATCAGATCCACCAACAATAATCAGGATATCAGTAAAAAACAGCAACGCTCAACCAGAGAAGAAGGCGGAAGCCTGCAAATGGATATTCCAGCTTTCATGAGGAAATTTTCAAACTGATGGAACCCTTTATTTTAAAAATCATCATTCTAGCCATTTCCATATTCCTGGTAGGAAAAATAACCCGCCTTTATCGGGTAGATGACCTTCTCACCGCTCTGATAACTGCGCTCCTCCTGGCATTGGTAAACACTCTCGTCAAACCGCTGATAATCATCCTTACCCTGCCTCTGACAATCCTTACACTCGGTCTGTTTCTCTTTATTGTAAACGGGATCAGCCTGCTGATCGTCTCCAGCCTATTCCCACGTTTTAAAATTGAAGGCTGCTTCACTGCCGCTCTCGCAGCGATTCTGATCTCAATTGTAAATTCTACTCTGCTGTGGTTCCTCCTGCTGTAACTTCATCTTTTACAGATAAAATACAATGATAAAGGAGTTCGGTTTATGATCAATGATTTCTGCTTTGCTCCTTATCGATCTGAAAATTACGATCAATTGATCAGCTTGTGGAAGAAAGCTGGTCTGCCCTATAGAGGAAATGGCAGAGACAGTCGTGCATCTCTGAATAACGAAATCAAACATAATCGGGAATTATTCCTGCTTGTCTGGACAGATCAAATCCTGGCAGGATCGATCCTTGCCACTCATGACGGACGAAGAGGATGGATCAACAGAATAGCCATAGATCCCCAATACCGGAGAGCAGGGCTGGCTACTGATCTTATTTCACGTGCTGAACAGTGGCTGGAATCTCAGGGAATTGGCATTTATTCCTGCCTGATAGAATCATGGAACCGTTCTTCGCTGAAATTATTCGATAAACTCGGTTATCATAAACATGAGGATATTATCTACGTTACAAAAAGAAAATATCCCGAGATATAAAATGGTGAACATCATATGGCAGAATTGAATATCAGCCTCTCAGAAGTTATCAACCTTATCGTTGCCTCAGATTCCATCCCGAAAGGTATCTGCAATATCGAACCTCTGGGCGAATCTTTTTCTTTTGAATTTAAAACCGGTCTGTTCTTCCCTAAATTCGTCAAAATCCATGTTAATCTGATTGAATTCGAGAAAGGTATTTTCGTGCTGGAACTGATTACCGATTGGTTTGCCGATAAAGTGATGAAATTATTGCCTTTCCGTGATAATGAATTTATTGAATATGATTTTCCCCGTCTGATCATCAACCTTCAACATCTTCTGGCAGAAAAAATTAACGGTTTGCAGATAGAACAGATTGAATATCAGAACAGTAAATTTAAAATTCTGTTTAATTGC
>JAFGMF010000001.1 GCA_016927675.1 Candidatus Cloacimonadota bacterium | reverse complement strand
TTATGATAAGTTGCAGTAAAAATGATAAAAACACCGGGAAGAATCTTGATCAGATTTACGCTGAAGAAGGCATTCCAGTTAAAATCGAAGTCATTCAACCGAGGGATTTTGTTAAAAGTCTAAATTACAATGCCACACTTACGGGTATTAGACAATCAAGTGCTTCTGCCATGATTGGCGGCAGGATCGAGAAGATCCATGTTCAGGTTGGAGACTATGTGGAGAAAGATCAAGTGTTGATGGAATTTCCCGAAGACACTCCTTCAGCACAGTATCATCAGGCCAAGTCTGCTTATGAGCTGGCCAAAGCTACGTTTGAAAGAATGCAGAATCTCTATGAACTGGGTGGTATCTCCAAACAGGATCTGGAGTCTGCCGAAACGCAGTTCAAGGTTAGCGAAGCGAACTGGGATGCTGTTCAGCAGATGCTCAAAGTTCGAGCTCCGATCAGCGGTTATGTTTCCAGCCTGACCGTTCGTGAAACCGATGGAGTTCAGTCAGAAAATATTCTGGCTACAGTTTCCCAAACCGATCAGATGAAGGCAACCGTCTGGGTTACCGAAGATGAGATCTGTGCTCTGGAAAAAGATATGAAAGCTGAGGCAAAATGGAATGATCTGATTCTGGAAGGCAGGGTGTCCGAGGTAGCAATGTCCATGAACAGTGAATACAATGCTTTTGCTGTAAATCTCACTTTTGATAATCCGGCTGGTGCCTGCAGAAGTGGAGTTATCGGTGAGATCAGTATTTTTATCTATCGCAATCCCTATGCTTTCATTATTGAACGCAAAAATATCAGCCAGGACGATGATGGAACATATATATTCCTCGCACAGAATAACGAAGCTGTAAAAAAATACGTGAAAACCGGGCGGGAAAATGGCAGCTATGAGATTTTAGAGGGTGTCAGCCTGGGAGATTCGGTGATCGTAGAAAGTCTTAATCTGGTAAGCAACGGGGTAAAGATAAAGATTATTGAATAGATGGCGGAATCAATAAGACAGATGAACAGAGAATATTGTATGAAATCTGACATTTTAGGGAGCAAAAAATGATTTTATCAAAATTATCAATAAACAGACCTGTGATGATCTCCATGGTTATATCTGTATTTCTGGTATTCGGGATACTCGCTTATTTTGGCTTATCGTTGAATCTGATGCCGGAAGCGGATATACCTTATGTTACAATCCAGACTGTTTATGCCGGAGCGGGTCCCAATGAGGTTGAAACACTGATCACCAAAAAACTGGAAGATGCCGTATCCACGATCAGTAAGATAGATTTTATTGAGTCTTATTCGATGGATAATGTTTCGATCATTGTGCTTGCCTTTGAACTGGGCAAGGATATTGAT
Organism: Candidatus Cloacimonadota bacterium; assembly: GCA_016927675.1. Lineage (GTDB taxonomy): Bacteria > Cloacimonadota > Cloacimonadia > Cloacimonadales > TCS61 > JAFGMF01. Next base: position 1,823 of record JAFGMF010000001.1, on the reverse strand, counting down.
GTAGCAGTAGCAGAAGTGAAACAGAATATAGATGCGATCATGAGAGAATTACCTCAGGATGCAGAGAATCCGAGTGTCAATAAGCTGGATTTTTCTGCTTTTCCGATCATGGATATTATTCTCACAGGTGATCTGGATGGGATAGCGCTTTATGAGATTGCCGACAAAAACCTGAAGGATAGATTTTCCCAGATCGAAGGTGTGGCAAGTGTTGACATAACCGGTGGTCAGAAACGTGAGATTCATGTTACTCTTGATGACCGGGTTGTTTTTCAGAACCGAATATCATTAACGCAGTTAGCTCAGATTCTGACTGCTCATAACATGAACATGCCGGGCGGTCAGTTTCAGCAGAAAGATCAGGAATACTCTGTGAGGCTGGAAGGAGAACTGGCATCTGTAGAAGAATTGAACCAGTTAGATATTCCTACGGGTTTTGGGACAAAAAAATTAAGACAGATAGCTGAAGTTGCCGACACGGGTGAAGAGATCAGGAAAAGATCGATCTATTTTAATAACACGGATAAACTGAGAAAAGAAAATGTAGTGCAACTTTCGATCATCAAAACATCGGATGGAAATCCGGTGAATGTTGCCAGGGATGTCTGGAAGGAGATCGACATCATCAGGGCAAGTCTTCCGGAAAACACAGAATTAACAGTTGTCAATGATGATTCGGAGTATATTAAAAGTTCTGTAGGTGATACATTAAGCAATGTTTTTCTGGGGATTCTCTTTACCGGACTGGTTCTGCTTTTCTTCCTGCATGATCTCCGCTCTACACTGATTGTGGCAGTTGCCATGCCGACATCGATCATATCAACATTTATGATCATGCAATGGGCGGGATTCAGCTTGAATATTCTTACTCTGATGGGTCTTTCGACCTCGGTTGGTATTCTGGTGACAAATTCGGTGGTTGTTCTGGAAAATATTTTCCGGCACAAAGAGATGGGGCATAATCGAAGAGTGGCGGCAGATCGTGGCACTGCAGAGATAACTGTTGCCGTAGTTGCTTCCACACTGACGAATATCGTTGTTTTCGTGCCCCTGGCTATGATGAACACGATGATCGGACAATTCATCAAGGAATTTGCGCTGACAGTTGCCTTTGCGACGATATTTTCACTGCTTATTTCTTTTACTCTTACTCCGATGATGGCATCTCTGATCATTCCTGAGAAACAGAAGAAAAACAGGATCGGAGAATCTTTTGAAAAAATGTTTCATCGTTGGGAAGCAGCATATAAAAAGCTTCTCAGCCGTGTTCTGAAGAATACAAGAAGTGCTGTAATAACAGTGGCTAGCGCCTTTATCCTGTTTTTTGCTACAATGATTATCATCGGACCTCAACTGGGATTCGAACTTTTTCCAAGTTCGGATGAAGGAAAGATCAAGATTGATTTTGAATTACCGGTTGGTTACAATCTCGAACAGACAAGAGAGATGTATCTGCAGGTTGAAGATATTCTATCCAGACACAGAGAAATCGATAAAATATTAGTTACTCTCGGAAGCCAGGGCAGAATAGATGAAGCGGTAAATCTGGCTTCAATATCGGTATTTCTTGTTGATGTCAGCGATCGTAAAATTTCGACAGATGATCTTGTTTCTAAGTTGATCAGGGAATTATCAATTCTACCCAATGCCAAGATCAAGGTCTCGGCTCAGGTATCTATGGGCGGAGGTGATGCTCCGATTGAATTTTATCTTCAGGGGGCAGATCTGGAAACTCTGTCGGGATTAACAGAACAATTTCTCGAACAGGCCAGAGGGATCTCCGGACTGATCAATTTCGACAGTAATCTGAAAGCCGGAAAGCC
>JAFGMF010000086.1 GCA_016927675.1 Candidatus Cloacimonadota bacterium | reverse complement strand
GACGGACATCTCCCCTTCCGAAGGGGAGCATTATTTGTCCTCTTGCGTCCATTAACTCGTCCCCCTTCCCAAGGGGGAATAAAAGGGGGTTTTGTATTAATCATCCTCTTATGTACTTCATAAAACATGGATGTATCATATGATTAAAACCCCTCTGTCCTCCTGCGTCGGACATCTCCCCTTCCGAAGGGGAGCATTAACTTGTCCCCCTTCCCAAGGGCGAATAAAAGGTGGTTTGGTATTTAATCATGTTCAAGTGTGTTTCCTAAAACATGACTGTTTCATTAATCCATGAAGCTCTGCTGAACTACAGAGCATCTTTCTGAATCATTCTGATCTTGGATAAATAAGATAACCTGGATATTATCATATCTGAAAAGTTTATCAGGGTTGTTCGGATTTTAAGGTATTATCAGAAATAACTTACTCAAAAATCTTGAAAACCAGTCAATTCTGCTGATGATATATCTATTCAGAAAGAATAATATGTCAGACAAGCAATTAGGGGCATTTTATCCGTAGGATGCTCTATCGGACAATAACAGGTATTCAGAAAATTAAATTTGCAATCGAATAAAAAAATCTTGCTGATATTTAACCGGTTAATATCTTGGGAAAGTTAATAATAAGGAAAGAAGATATGGAAGAAATAAATGCATTATTAGCAAAATTAAAAAACTGCAAAGAGAATAACGAGATTGATATACATCTCCAGCTGGCGGATAAATATAGAGTCCAACAGGAGTATGAGAAATCTCTGGAACATAGTTTAAAGGCAAATAATCTGCTAACTATTCTTCAGGACGAATCAGGCCGGATCGATGATTATAATATCAAATTACTCAAAGCTCTGAGTAACATCGCCCATATTTTTACATTCATTCAGGATGACAAGGAAAAGGGACTGTCTTATTATCTTAAATCGTTGAAAATAGCAGAATTGACGGAAAATCTGGAATTTCAGGTTATCAGTCTGCAGGGGCTTGGTTTCATTCAGAGATTTCTGGGTAATTACAATAAATCCAGTGAGTATTTTCAGACAGTGGTAGAGTTACTACAAGATGAAGAAGATAGCGAAAAAATGGTTATTTCATTAAATGAAATCGCCAATAATTACTGCTATTCAAAGAGTTATCCAAAATCTCTTGAGTATCATGAAAAAGCAATTGAATTAGCCCAGAAGATAAACTATCAATATGCAGTATCATTTATTTCTCACGATATGGGACTGGTATATTTTTCCATGGAGGATTTTGATAAAGCATTGGAATATTTTCATGAAGCGCTGAAAATAGACGGACAATTCGTTGAAAATAGATTTTTGGCAGTTGTTAATGGCAATGTGGCTAATAGTTATCTTTCCAAGAAAGATTACAGTCAGGCTCTTATTTATGCTCAGAAAGCTCTTGATTTTGCCAGAGAATTTGATGGAAAAGCAGAAATAAAATCTTGTTATTTTCTTCTTGCGGTTATTTATCGGGAAAGCGGTGAATATGAAAAGGCTTATGAAAATCTGGAAGAATATATTAATCTGAAAGAGAAAATGTTCAACGAGGAAAGTCAGAAAAAAATAGCTGAAATGCAGACCAGATATGATACAGAAAGAAAAGTGAAAGAAGCTGAACTGGCAAAATCACAGGCTTTGATTTTAAAACTGAAAAATGTCGAACTTGCCAAGGCAAATAGTAATATAAAACTAAAGAATACGGAATTACAGGCTCATCGTGAGCATCTGCGGATTATCAATCAAATCCTCAGGCATGATCTGATGAATAACCTGAGTAAAAGCCTCAGTGCGCTTAATCTTTTTGAGGACAGTTTCGAAAAAGAAATGCTCCAGGAAGCCAGAAACGGTATCTGGAAAAGCACAGAACTGATTAACAGAATGAGGGAACTGGAGACTTTTATTGCCGATAATCAAAATTTAAAATTTTATCAGTTGGATGACGTTATCAATCAGATCTCTGGTCAATATTCGGAATTACATGTTACGCTGGAGGGAAGTTGCCATGTTCTGGCCGATGAAGCTCTCGAATCGGTGATTGATAATATTTTCCGTAATGCCGTTGTGCATAGTGGTTCCCCTTCTCTGCAGATCCTTATCAAACAGCAGAACAATGTCTGCGAAGTAAGATTTGCTGATCAAGGTAAAGGCATTCCTGACGAGTATAAAGAAAAGGTTTTTGAAGAACTTTTTCAATACGGTCTTACCGGGCACACCGGCCTTGGTCTTTTTATCGTCCGGAAAACAATGGAAAGATATGGCGGCAGTGCTTTTATAGAAGATAACAAACCACAAGGAACAATAGTTGTCCTGGTCTTTAAAATGTTGAAATAAGCTGGCTTCAGTTTCCCCTGATCACCACTGTAACGTGCCGATATTCAGTCTTTCAGACCACCCGTAAAAGCACCGACATTTTCGCAGCACCGGGTTTTAAGCTGATGGACAAAATCAAATGCAATTTTTCGTCCATCAATCAGATAAAGGTTTGCAGGTCAACATCTCTATCTTCGTAATACAGTGGCGCACCTCCAGTGCGCAGAGTTTGGTGGACTCTTTCTTTCCGGCGTTTGAAACCACCTGCTATTGTGCAATTCTGCTCCGGCATAAAATCTCTTAAAAATAGAAGCAGATATGAAAAAATGGTGTCAGGCGAAACCTTGATAGGACAATTTACATGAACGACCACTTATTTGCGGTACGTTTTAATACCCTGCGGGGATTAGTCTCTTTCTTAATAAAAGGTTTTAAATTCTGGATAATTATCTATCTCAACAGCATGATTTTTGCAGCAGTCATTTTCCCATTATGTGTTAATTTCAAGATATACTGACCACTGGGAACTTTCTTGTTGGACTCATCGGTCCCATTCCAGCCGATCTCGAAAATTCCCTGCACTGTATCAGCATTCAATAATGTTTTTACCTTCTGTCCTTTGATGCTATAGACAGCCAGATCAACCTTTCCGGATTCAGCCAGCTCAAGCTTGATCGTTGTGGCAGAACTACGTCCTGCTTCTCCCGGTGTGAAGGGATTGGGATAATTTGATAATCTGGTTTTATCAACAGCCGGGATTCCTTCTTCATCCGATCCTACATCCTGATATTCGTATGCACCCATATCTACCATATCTCCATAAATGCGTGGATTACCAGCCAGGTCGTATTCAGGAAGCTCTATTCCTGCTGGTAGATCTAATGTGCCGGCATCGATGCAAGGTGAATCCTCGTCAAGTGCAAAAGGATAATCACTTTCTTCTCCAAGCCAATGAGGATCTTCATCTATATTTCCTTCTAGCCAATTGACTATCGCAAGAGGATAATAATAATTGATGTTATCATCACCTCCTTCAATCAGAGAATTGGAGATATTGACAACAGCATCTTCAAAGAGATTGAAGGAGTAGCCATCGTTGTTGAATAAAATTGTATTATATAGATTCAATACGGTATTATTTACTGTTATAGCACATCCAGTATTATGTGATAATGTATTGTCTCCTAATGTACAATTAACCAGATTAACGATTAAATTTGTACCAATATTTAAACAAACTGAACCCCCTAAACCAGTCTGAGTATTATAGAAGTTATCATGATTATTGCTGATTTCACAATTGATTAACATAGCATAAAAATCACCAGGAATGGAGATGTGACCATGCAAACCTAATCCTCCGCCATTACCTTCTTCGGTTCCAGGAAAATTATTCTGGATTAATGAATTTTTTATTTCAACATCTAAAACCGGATTCTGATTCTGATAATTTGCGATTAATGATATTGCTTTACCACCTGAATTGTTTTTAACAATAAGGTTATCAAATTTATAAAAACCATCATTTGATTGAATTGAACTTGCGGTAATACCGTAGCAATCCTCAATGACAACATTGGATAAATAAATTTCTGCCTGATATCTAATAAAAATTGCTCCCCCCAAGGTGTTATTAAAGCGTTTGCCATTTATTAATTTTATATTATTAATATTTAAAATAGTATAGATATCTTCATTATTATCAAAATGAAAAATTGAGGAATTTTGTTCAGCATCTAAAATTGTTGCATATGGAGATTCGCCCGAATAAATGATTCCATGTTTAATATTTAGCGGATAAATCTGATTATTTAGGGATGGTGAATAAATACCTGCAGCCAGATGAATGGTATTAGGATGTTCATCATTCCTTTCAATAAGGGTTTGTGCCCAGGCAATCGTCTTTAACGGATCCTCTGCCGTTAAGCCACTATTATTATCATCACCATCCGGGGCAATATATAAATCCTGATTTATTTGATCGATTTTATGATTATTTGCTGTAAAATTATATAATTCAGAAGGTGTTATAAAGAAAAAATCAGGTTCACAAACAGTAAATGTATCGACAATTATGTTTGTAATAACTGTTAAATATTCTGACAAATAGATATCACTACCTGAACTTGAATAATTTAGAAATATGCTATTTAAATCAAAATCATTGAATTGCATATTGGTATTATTACCAATCAAAATACCTCCGGCTTTTTCTAATCCCCAGTTATTTAAAATTCGATTACCTTTTAATATTACATTGCTTTGATTAGAAAAAATACCTCCACCCATTATTGATTTGTTATTTCTAATACAACAATTCGAAATCATTAGATTTGGCACTTCCCATATTTCGATACCGCCGCCATATCCGGAATTTGACAATCCATAAGCAAGACCATTCTGTACTGTAACCCCGATCAACGCGGCATTCTCACAATTATCAATTGTCACACAGCGGAATTCATTGTTACCATCAATTACGGTTTGATCGATCAAGGAGTCTGCAGGATTAATCAGATAAAGCGATCCTACCGTCAGGGATTTCTCCTGATAATCTATATTTTCATAATACATACCGGGATGAACAAGTATTGTGTCACCATTATTGGCAGCAGTGATTCCTGCCTGAATCTCGGTGAAATCTCCTGAACCGTCCTGTTTTATCTGCCAGGTTGTGGCATGAAGCAACGAACAGGACTTTGCCCCGTTTTGAACCGGCAGGTAAAATATAAAAATCAAAGTGATTAGAATTTTTACTCTCATCCACGTTTCCTTATCTCATAAAGTCATTAAGCGGGCGACAATGGCTATTGTCGCCTGCCAACAATCGAGTTATTTCATAAGCAGCATCTTATGTGTTAAATCCCCAGTGTCTGTTTTCAGCCTGTAAAAATAAATTCCTGAGCTGACTGTTCTATCGTCATTATTCTTACCATCCCAGATCAAAACATGTTTACCTTTCCCGGCAAAACCGGAATACAATGTCTTTACTTTCTGACCTTTGATATTATAGATACAAAGCTGAATATTATCTGCCTGGGGTAAGGTGAAAGATATTGAGGTTTCAGGATTAAAAGGATTTGGATAATTAATGTGCAGAAGCGGTTTGAGATGGTTATTTTCCTCATCCTGCTGACCTTCCAGGCTCACGGCGGCATAATCCTGCTGACCGGGTATGATCGCGGCCGATTCGAATTCGCCTGTGATCCGGTTCAGCACCAGGTAATTCCGGATCCGGGTAGTAATACCGCGACCCGTTACCGTCCTGAAAGTGAAAGGCACATTATCCCGACCAGTGTCAACTGGATAAGCTAAAATCTGGGCACTGCAGTCTTCCACAACAACGGCTCCGACACATTCTTCTCCCTCGAATACTCCAATCTCAATTACATCCGAAGGAATATCCACAACATCGATAGCTTCGTAATCAGCTTTTTCCTGAAATGTGAAATTCTGGGGAGTAGTTAACTTTGTCGGTTCTTCGGTTGAGCTGGAACTGTTCCATGAGAAATCTTCAATATTATAATACATCTGTACAATATACATCTTGCCATATTCCAGGGTCTTTCCTTTGGTAGAAGAAGAAGGTAATTGTGTGGGATCTCCGCCTCGCTGGATCTTATGGGCATCATAATACCAATCTTCCGCCCAGACGCGATTGATATCTCCAAAGAAATCACCAAAAGCATCTTCTATATTTTGAGGATAGGGAAGATAATAACCAAGCCAGAAATTCTCAAGGGCTGGCATATCTTCGATTAAATAAGATACCAGACGTTCACCACCTACTTCCAGATAAGTAGTAGCGGCGTTATCTTCCACCTGCACCTTGTATCCTTCATGTCGGAAAAGCATATTATCAAATAAATTATCATAAAATATAGGATAAATATACTCAATATATATTAGTTCATCCCTTTTGCCATCTATTCTTAGAAAGCCATCAATAGTTGGTGTTCCCCCGAGTGTTTCCTGCAGAAGCCCTGGGGTCTGGTCTGAAGGATTCCAATATACCTGCTCGTAAATATCATTGTTATATGTGCCCTGTTCAGTAAGGCAGGGAAAAGAAACCCATTGCCAACCAGGAGAAAATTGCTTTGTATCATAATCATGCCAGAAATAGAAGCTACCAATATCAGGTGGGGAACCATCGGGGTCGAGCCCGGCATCTGGATCACCTGCATCAATACAGGAACTTTGTTCGGATAAACGGCAAAAGTCCGCATCGACTGGATCTTCTGAAATGAAGAGTGGATCGGTATTGTATAGATTACAATCGTTATCATCAGGCTCAAAACCATCAATGGAACCGTTAAAACAGCAGTAATTTACTTCAATATCATAATTTGGATCATGACAATTTATATTGGTGGTAAAATCCCATAATATATTGTTTGCCAGATAGTTATCATAAATGGTACCCTCATAATATAAATCAATAGCAGTAGATGAATAACCGGGATTTCCAGAATTTGTATTGATTAACGTATTACTTTTTATACTGCAATTACCCCAGTTTTCTATTCCAATAACATTATCATTGTCCTGGTAAGTGTGAATTAGATTTCTAAGAATACTGGCATTTGTATTGGAAAAGTTACTTATCCAGATGCCATTTTTTTGATACAATAATTCATTCCAGAAGATATCATAGGGATTACACCCATCAACATATATTCCTTTATCGTGTCTGGCAAAATGGTTCCCCTGAATCCAGGAGTTCAGTAAAAATGAAACAAATGTAGTGGTATATAAACCATAAATTGTTTCATCAGGTAAATCGTAAAATTCATTGTTGATGAAGTCATTATCAATTACTTTCGTATATTCTGCTGAACTTATTGAAGCTCCTTTACCACAATCTATAAATTGATTCTCCATAATATAGGCTTTATAAGATCTTTGATCGCTATTCGGTTGTCCTTCACACCAGACAGCGAATTCCCCTAACTTACAGGATTGCTTAAAAGTACAATTCAAGATATAGATATTTCCGATAGATTTAGAAGCCAGGCTTCTAAAGTAGATCGATTTGCAGAAATTCTGATTCGTTTCTCGGGAGCCAAATGTACAATTTTGGACGTAGGTATTTCTGGTAAATATTACAATCCCGGAATCGACCTCTTCATCAGGATCATAATCGCTACGCAGAATTATGAATCCATCTATTTTGACGATATAAGTATCCGAAGGGTCATAAGATGGTTGCACAGTGATTGCTGTATGCCCCTTAACATTCATATTCTCTGTCCCTGAATCAATTATAACAAGACCAACATCAGCTTCATGGCATTTTAACGTAACTGTACAAACAGGGATCGAAAAGGTTTCTCCATAAATTGTTTCTTCTCCATTTATGGCAAATACTTCCACAAGATAACTCTCTTCATGATCATCCAGATAACTCATCGCTTCTGATATTGTAGTGCAGTTAATATCACCATTTTGTTCTGGATCATTTACAGTAATATAAACACTTGAAGAAAGATTAAAATATATAATTATCATACCAAATACAATTAAAAAAGTTTTCATTTTTCCTCCAATTTTAAAGTGATAAAATCTTATTTAATTATCAAGAAATTAATTCACGTAATTTTTTTAATTCGAAGTTATTGGGAGTTAAGTAAGAT
>JAFGMF010000005.1 GCA_016927675.1 Candidatus Cloacimonadota bacterium | reverse complement strand
CCACTTCTATCTCTTTTCACTGTTAATGATCTAACCCGCATTCAGCAGGTTCGGCAAAATTGATTCTTACCTTTTTCATGTCAAATAAAAAGTATATAAAAATTATACATTTTATTTGCGTTATGACAAATCTAAAACATAATTATTTTTCAAATAACCTTTTACCAGATTTACAGTTTTTGGTATTTTGTTGCATCGATATACCTTTTCAGAACATCTGGTATATCATAACTCCCGTCTGAACGTTGATAAGTTTCAATCAAAGCGATAAAAGTTCTAGGAGTGGCTAAACCAGAGCCATTGAGAGTATGGACATATTTAACTTTATCATCGCTGTCACGGAAACGGATATTAGCACGTCTTGACTGGAAATCGACGAAATTACTGATCGATGATATTTCCAGATATTTTCCTATCCCGGGAGCCCACACTTCCAGATCATAGGTAATAGCAGAAGCAAAACTGAGATCACCGGTAGCGAGCCTGACAACTCTATAATGTAATCCAAGCGCCTGCAAAATATCTTCGGCATCATTGATCATTTGCTCAAGAGCGATAAAAGATTGATCGGGATGAACTAATCTTACCATTTCGACTTTGTTGAACTGATGCAACCGCTGAAGCCCCCGAGTATCCTTTCCATATGACCCGGCTTCTCTTCTGAAGCAGGGGCTGTAAGAGACAAATTTCCTGGGTAGGTCACCGTTGTTGAGAATTTCATCCATAAAATAATTAGTCACTGAAACTTCTGCTGTCGGAACCAGAAAAAAATCGTCCTGCTCAACCAAATACATATCATCTTCCAATTTGGGAAGTTGACCGGTACCAGTCATTGCTTTTCTGTTAACCAGGATGGGGAGTGAGATCTCTTCATAACCATGCCTGGCAATGTGATAATCCAGCATAAAATTAATAAGAGCTCGTTCCAGTAATGCACCTTGACCGGTATAGATAGCAAACCCGCTACCTGATATTTTTCCGGATCGTTTAAAATCCAGCAGTTCATTGAGTTCAGCCAGTTCGATATGATCTCTGGGAGTAAAAGAAAATTCTTTCTTTTCTCCCGAATATCTGATAATCTGATTCTCCGATTCGCCACCTACAGGGACAATATCCAGTGGAATATTTGGAACTTTCAGAAGTTCATCATCCAGTTTTTTTGTTATCGTGTTAAGATTTGAGGAGATATCCTTCAGCTGTTCAGCTAAATTGCCGAGTTTGGCAAGTAATGGCTTTTCATTCTGACCTGTTTTTTTTAATATTGGGATCTCTTTTGAACATCGGTTCTGTTCTGCGCGTAAATTATCATATTCGAATTGAAGTTTTCTTTTACTTTCATCTAGTTGAAGGATGGTATCTAAACAGGCTTTTTCATTTTTCTGTTGAATAGCATTGCTGATCAACTCCGGGTTTTCTCTGATAAATTTGATCTCGAGCATTTTATCTTTTCCTTTAAAAAAAATAACCCACGGACAACGTGGGTTTATCATCGTTTTCCCTGTCTTTACTTCAGCTTTTTACCAGAAGTGCCTGGCTAAACATGGATTTATACTTCTCAACATCCAGGGAAGCGCCACCGATCAGCCCGCCATCAATATCCTTCTGAGCAAGTAGAGATTTGATATTATCTGGACTAACGCTACCCCCATAAAGAATAGGGATTATACTGGCTGTAGCGTCTCCATAGCTGCTTTTCAACCAGGAGCGGATAAACGCATGCATTGTCTGAGCCTGCTCGGGAGTGGCGGTTTTACCGGTGCCTATAGCCCATACGGGTTCGTAGGCAATAACAATATCATTATTAATTCTAATGTTCTGTAATGCACCTTTGAGTTGTTCTTCAACAATTTCTTCGGCTGTACCATTTTCCCGTTGCTCCAGCGTCTCTCCTATACAAATAATCGGAATAATATCATTTTCCTGGAGGATCTTGATTTTATCATTAACAAGTTTATCATTTTCGTGAAATATTTTTCTCCGTTCAGAATGACCCACAATGCAATAATCAACTTCCATTGAATTAAGCATGGATGCGGCTATTTCTCCGGTATATGCTCCTTGTTTATGATTACTTACATTCTGAGCACCAACCCGGAAGCAGCTGTCACTGGCAATATCTGTGGCTAATTCAAGATAAACGAAAGGGGTACAGATAATACTTTCTATCCTGCCCTGTCGAACCTGATCATCCATGAAATCTTTCAATTCGAGAAGAAAGTCTTCGGCATCCTGAAAAGATTTGTTCATTTTCCAGTTTGCGGCTAATATCACTTTTCTCATATTATTCCTTACTGTTATTCGGAGTCGATACTCTCTATATAACCTTTGGCAACTTTTCCATATTTCGGATCGTTCAGTAATTTTGAAAAATCACTTCTGGCTGCTTTTTTCTGATCTTTATCAAATGCTATTTTGGCACGATAATAGATTGCGTCATGATCTCCCGGTCTTTTTGCCAGTAGCTTATTGATATTTTCCGTTGCTTTGTCGAATTGCAGATAATCATAATATTTTACTATCAGCAGGAGGGTAACCTTGTTATCATATTTTATTTCATTAGATTTTTCAAAATATTCGATGGATTTACGGTCGTTTTTTATCTCTTCATAAAGAGCACCCATATTACGATAAGTTTTGGCAAGAACAGCGGTTTTGGGATTGGTGGCAAGAAAATCTTCATAAGCCTGGATAGCAGCTTGATTTCGGCCTAATTTCACATTTAATGATGCAATATACTGGATCACCACTGAATCTTTTTTTATCTCATAGGCTTTCTGATACCAGTACAATGCTTTCTCATAATCCTCCAGATCTGCATAGTAAGACGCGATTCTCTTTTCCACCTCGAAATCTCTTTTCTTACTGTCAAAATCCTTGAGCACCTGAATAGCATCAAGAGGTTTGTCGAGATATTTTTTCAGGATAATTGCTTTATCTTTAATAAGATCAAAATTGTCCGGTTGAAGTTCGATTTTTTTATCCATAATCTCAAGAGCTTTATTAAAATCTCCTGCATTCAGGTATGCCTGATAAGTATGGTTGTACCAGGTAAATATTTTATTAACGTCTTCAGGAATATTATCGACACGAACGGCTTGTTTATAGTTATCGATAGCTCCAAGGAAACTTTGGGCTGCATCTAGATACTGCCCGTCATTAAACTGAGTTTCTCCCTGGACGCCCATCTCATTAGCAATTCTTTCTAGTGGTTTAGCCCCTAATGTGATGAAGGAAAACATGATGATCAAGGCAATGAGAGCAGGGTTCCGAAATATCATTCACACCTCCAAACATAATATTTTGCAAATTTTTCTAATCCGTGATAGAATGTCAACAATCTTCTTTTTTTAACTTTTTTACCAGACAGATCAATTCTTCAACCACGGGGATGATATAATTTATGTTCTTTAATAATATAATTCTTATCGATATTTGTATATATTTGTGTAGTATTAATACTTACATGCCCGAGCAGGGTCTGGACAATTCTGAGATTAGCACCCGCTTCCAATAGATGGGTTGCGAAGGAATGACGAAAAGTGTGCGGTGAAATATTCTTGCTCAACCCGGCTTCTACAGTGAGTTTTCTGATAATCTTCCAAACACCCATACGGCTTAACTTTCCGCCACGTTTATTGAGAAACATGATATCCGTTTCTTTCTCTTTTCTGATATCACCACGGGCATTATGATAATATCTGAGCAGAAAAGAAAGCGACTTATCAGCGACGGGTACAATTCTTTGTTTACTGCCTTTACCGGTTACTCTTATCAAACTCTCTTCCCAGATAACATCATGGATGGTGAGATCGATAACTTCAGAAATCCTTAAACCGGAGGCATACATCAATTCCAGCATCGCTTTATTTCTCATTCCGAGAGTCGAATCTGTCGATATCGAATTTAATAATTTTAACATTTCGTTAACACTCAGAACATCAGGTAAATGTTGAGAATATTTTATCTGAGGTAAGGAATCCAGATTCAGTACAAAATCTATTTCTTCCTCCTGCAAAAATAGATAAAATCCTTTGACTGAGCTTCTTTTCCGGGCAATTGATGATGTTGATAATCCTAATTCCTGCAGGCTTACAAAATAATCGACAATATCTTTAACCTGGATCTCTTCTACTGGCTTATCAAGGAAAAGCAGTACATCTTCCAAGTCCCTGGCATAACTCGAAAGTGTGTTCTCAGATAGACCCTTTTCAACTTTCAAATGATATTGATAGTTGTTTAACAAAGCTCTGTTTCTTGATGATAACAGGTCAATATTATTCAACTGTCTTCCTCATCATCTTCAACAGTCCATTTTGTGTTTTTTATCTCACCTTTGAGATCCGATTTCCTGTTATTGGTTTTTAGTCTTTTAAAAAATCTATGATAAAGATAGATGAAGAAAATGATAACAAACAATACCAGCCAGAATTTCAATGAAAGCAGGATCAGATAGCGACCAAATCTAGTCAGGAACAGAAGAATTAGTATCACAAGAAGTATTTTGGTAGAAGATCTCATCTGTTCACTCGAGTAATTGTCTGAATTCCGGAGAGAAAACCGACTCAGGTTTTTCTTTCAGAAAATTCTGGACTCTTTGGTTTCTCAATTCCGGGTCATCAATCAATCTTGTTTCTGCCAGCAGAGCATATTCTGCCAGAACAGTATTTTCAAATTTCAGCTGAAAAATCGAACTAGCCGTAAGATTATCTTCTGCTTGCCAAGCCCAGGTGCCGGCAAGTATCAGAACATCCTCATTTCCGGTAAGATCATGTATTGTCATCAGAGAATCAATAGCTGCAGCAAATCGGTAAAGATTTTTCTGCTGATAAGCATGAAAAAGTGTTCTGCGCGCAGCTGGCGTTAAAGCATCCCCAATAAT
>JAFGMF010000085.1 GCA_016927675.1 Candidatus Cloacimonadota bacterium | reverse complement strand
CTAAGAACTAATGGTAATTTTCTTTCATCACTTCTAGGCATTTCAAAGTAGTATTTCTTCGTTTCTCTCCGCAGCATTTTTTCGAAATAAAATTTAATCGCGCTGATCGCTTGTTTCTGGTAAGATAAAGAAATTCTCTTTTTCTTAAGCAGGAACAAGATATATTCTTTCACGTTTTCATCTTCCAGCTGGGAGGGTTCAATTTGTGGGAAATAATCAAAAAACCGCATGATATGATCTTTATAAACGGTAATTGTGTTTTCGCTGTACCGCTTCACAGTAAGCTGATCGATCATATCCTGAACTGCTTTTTTCTTCTGATCAGCAAGATTCTGAATCAATTTTTCATTGTGTGAATATTCTGGTCTGGAAAATAATGATTTAAATTGTCTTAAGCAGATATCGTCTTGTGGCATAACCCAGGATTGCTGGGGTCCGCTGAAATAGCATTTATAGATTTTTGATGCATGTTCTTTTTTAAATTGAAAAGAAAAAACCTCAATTTTGTATCGATTTTTCGAAATTGGCGTCAATTTATAATCCATCGTTTCCAATTTACTCATGACTCATCTTCTCATCGCTCATTTCTTTATTTCTTAGTATATTATGTTTACTTTCTCCCAGTCTAAGTGTCTCAATTCTTGCACGTCTCAGAATCATCCAATCTCCAGATCATCCAACGGGCTTTTAATTGCTTTTATATCACGTTTACTCACCTTCAAATATTTAAGTGTTGTCTTAGAATGTTTATGTCCCAGCATTTGTTGTATATATCTGATATCAACTCCTTTTTCCAGTAAGTGAACAGCGAAGGAATTCTTTAGTATTGTCAGAGTTGCCGGTTTGGTTATTCCGCTTATTTTCACTGCATTTTGGAAGGATTTCTGTAATTTCCTTCTGGAATATTGTTTACCTGGAAAGCTTTCAAATAACCAGACTTCAGGCTTATATATTTTGAAGTAATTTCTGAGAATTGTGAGTAGTTTATCTGCCAGTACCACATATCTGTCTTTGTCGCCGGAAGCGCTACTGATGAAAATCTTCATTTTTCTGGAATCGAGATCTTGTGGTTTCAGATAGATTATTTCACTGGGAGTAAGGCCGGCAGAATAGATTAAGAAGATCATGCATCTATCTCGGAGATCAGTTACATGTTGCAATACTGCTGCAACTTCCTGTTCATTCAGAATTTTTGGTATGCTTTTGGGTTTATGAGGTCGGGGAGCATAGAAATCTTCCAGTTCCTGACTCAGCACTTGGGTGTAATAAAACCTGATTGAATTAATGGCATTGTTTTGAGCCGAAGGTGAGTATTTTTTCTTTTCCACCAGGAAAATGATATATTCTCTGATCTGTTCGTGGGTAATTTCTGTCGGGTTTGATTTTGGAAAATGTTTCATAAATAATCTGAAGTTGTTCAGATAAGTTTTAATCGTCGCTTCGCTAAAGTTCTTCAATTTCAATGTTTTCAAATATTCAGGAGGAAATTCTGGTTTTTTATTGTGTTCATAGAATTCAAGTTTTCCTGTAAACATGGCATTTAAATATTGATCAGCTTTTTCACGATAGGGAATATGCCAGAAGTTGCTGGAAACAGACCACTTTCTGCCTTCGATTTGCTTGACCATTTCGATGATTTCAATATCATAATCAAAAAGCAAAGCAATTCGTTTTTGTTCTTCAATAAAGCATTCCTTAAATTCGATTCGTTTCATATCCTTTCTTTTGAGAATCAGTTGATCGAAATAGAATATTGCGAAAATATTTGTCAAAGAAAAATTATTTTGGAGAAAAGAATTAAAGTAGAAAGAAGCTTAGATTCACATATCGAAGCAGTCGAAAAAACGAAGTGGAAATCTAAACATTAATCTTAATCTTAATTTTTATCTAAGATGTTTTACTGTCTTCCCATCTGTTTCAATCTTCGTATATAATGGTATACCAGAAGGAGAAAGGAAGGAGTTAAGTTAAAAACTCTATTGAAAAAGCGGTGAATGCCGATTTGTAACAAATCCGATAACTTATCCGGCAAGGAAAGCATAAAAAACTAAGGTCATTGACTGATCCCGGGCGAAATGTTTTGCAAGAGAATATTGCGAACCTGAAAGGTTAATTGAATTTAGCTGCTGAGATTGAATAGGGGGCCTTCATAATTTGTCTGGATTTATTCAGAGATAACAGAATAATTTAAGCAATCGGCAGCATTATTTCTGTTAGTTTCAGATCAGAATAAAACCTGATCAATTCCAGATCGGATAGAAGTTTAGTGCTGGAATTTATCAACCAAACATGATGAATATAATTCATGGCATGATCGAGGTTCTTTCCTAGATCTGGGTGTTGGAATGACAGCCATTTTCCCGCCGGAAGGATTTTTGAAACGAAATCAGGTTCTTGATGGTCAAATCCTGCAAAGCAAAATTTCTGCTGCCTGGTTTTGCTTTGCCATGAAACTAAATAGTCCGGCATCTGGTCGAATTGTTTCAGTATATTTTTCTGATCATTTCCCATGAATCCGAATAATTTCATCTCAGGCATTTCAATAATATTCGGCTTTGTAAAATTATCCTGATTGATGTAATTCAGAAAATCTTTGGAGAAAACCGGCAATAATTTGTTTTCAGGAATGTCTGGAAAAGTTTTTTTCCATTGTTGCGGCAGCATTCCCAGTATTCTGCGGAAAGCTCGGGAAAATGTTTCTGGACTGTTAAATTCATATTCGAATGCAATCCGACTTATATTTTTTTTTGTTTCCAGTAATTCCTTTGCTGCTTCGCAGATGCGGCGTTTAATCAGGTAATGAAAGGGTGAATACCTGGTAACTGCATTGAATAGTCTGCAGAAATGATAGAGTGAATAGCCGATCAGGTTGGCTGCTTCTGCTATCGTAGCTTGTTCCTGAAGGTGATCCTCAAAGTATTCGACAGCATTATAAATTGCTCTGATATATTGTCTTTTCATTTCTCTATCGGAAAATAATAATCCAGTTCTGATTCTAAAATCTTATCTACACCTTTGAAGCGTTCATCGTAGAGTTCTATACAGTATTCATAACTGCTTTTTCTGTACTTCTTTTCTTTCAGACCCTTTTGATACAACTGGTAAGCCCAGTCTGATTTGATCTTTTCTCCCTTTACGGTGAAGACAGCATATTGTGTTGCGGGAAGGAGTTTTATCTGTAAATCATACGGCACATCATCCACGGAATCAACATTTGTTCCGATAAAGATCTCGAAAAAACCTTTGTTTCTACTTTCTTCGTTTTCTATCCATACTTCGAACCATTCTTTGTTCTGAAGCAGTTTTGAGATTGGTTCCTTTGTCTTGTTCAGATAAGTCATTAATCTGTTCCAAAGTCTGCCGATCTCGTTTTCTTCTGTCCAACCCGAACTGCTGGTGAAGGGGTCACCATAGAAACTGCATCCTGCCAAAATGATTTTATCACGCTTTTCAATTTTCATACAACCTCCAAATTCTAATTCCTAATATTTTTTCCCTAAACATGTCCATCAATTTTCGTTTC
Organism: Candidatus Cloacimonadota bacterium; assembly: GCA_016927675.1. GTDB lineage: Bacteria > Cloacimonadota > Cloacimonadia > Cloacimonadales > TCS61 > JAFGMF01. The sequence continues at coordinate 4,931 of JAFGMF010000085.1, read as the reverse complement.
CAACACTTACAAAGTGAATAAAAGGAAAATTGTGTTCAATAAAATCTCTGGTAACGAACCAGGTGATTTGTTACCAGAGACAAAAAAATCAAATATTCAGATTAAGAAGTCAAGTTAATCATATTCCAACTGCAAACCCTTTTCCGGCAGGCAGGTTGGCCAGCCTGTGAACCATTTCGGGATCGTGAAATCATCCACTCTATCGCAAACCGGGATATAAGGTTTTAGATCGAGGATTGGTGAATAATCTATTGCATCGATGCCCTTAATATTGATTATCCCTTTATTCTGATCAATATCAGAAATCGGGCAAACAGTTACTGCGATGGGATTGGGACGGTATTCTGCCCGGCAGGCGAACACACCCGCTCTGGTATTTTCAGCATAGGGCAGAGCGGTTTCCATAATTTTGCGATCTTCTTCATTATCGTGCCCATGTGCCCACCAGAGTACGATAACATGACTGAATTTTTCAAGTTCCAGCAAACCGTCCTTGAATTCTCCGCCGATTTCTAATCTGATTCCACTTTCATCTCTTCTCACTTTCCCGATCGGGAAAATCTTGAATTCTTGTCTGTTCATTCTTCCTCCTTTTCAATGCCATTCCGGCAATTATGGGTACAAATTAAATTATAGACGAACGCTTGTCTTGATGATGGTTGCTGCCATTTGCGAAAATATCAGATTGAATTAAGAGAAAATTGATTCTGTTTGCTAATTCATGAATCTGAAAACGACAAACATATCATTTTGATAAATCATCAAATCAAATTTTAACTTTTTGATAAGAATATGTTTGCGAGAAATCTGTTAATATTTTGCTAAATATGTAATTAAGTTGCTGGAACAGTGATTGCAATCAAGGTAAAGAAAAATCAATGAGGAATTATCCTATGATCAAGCATTATCTATTGATAGCCTGGCGTAATATTGTGCGCCAGAAAACATACGCGTTCCTGAATATTTCCGGTCTTGCATTAGGAATGGCCTGTTTCATTATCATAATGTTGTGGGTGAAACATGAATTAAGTTATGATAAGCACAACGAGAATTATAAAAATCTCTATCTGGTTGGTATTGACATAAAGATAGGAGATCAGGAAGGAAAAGGTTCTACATCTTCAGGTAGCATGGCTGGCCCGTTGGTGGAAGATTACCCGGAAGTACTGTCGGCAGCCCGGATTTATAAGGGTATCAATAAATGCGTCAGTTACATTGAAGGTGACGTTCATCATACCGAAGGGAAAGTATATTATGCAGATTCAACGATATTTGATCTATTCACAATACCAATATTAAAAGGCGATCCATCAGAAAAACTAAACCGTCCCCGAACTATGTTCATAACTGAATCGACAGCTCGGAAATATTTCGGGGATGAAGAGCCGATCGGCAAATTTCTGGATTTCGACGGCTGGTGGCAATATGAAGTTGTCGGGATAATTGCTGATGCCCCTGAAACTTCTCACTGGCAATACGATTTTATCGCCTGTCATTTTGATGTGAATGTCATGGTCAATCCTCAGTGGCTGAGTGATAATCTGATCACATACATTTTATTGAAGGATGGAACTGATTGGCAGGAGTTTGAAGCAAAATTAATTGATTTTGCAGATCATTATCTGGGACCGATTGTAGAAAGAGAACTCGGCATGAGTCTGGCAGAGTGGGGTACAACGGGGAATCGTTATCAATATTATCTTGATCCGGTGCGGAATATCTATCTCAATTCACGTTCCGATTTCAGTCGCGGTCGTCAGGGAAGCATGACATATGTTATCGTTTTCATTATTATAGCCGTTTTCATTTTGCTGATCGCCTGTATCAACTTCATGAATCTAACGACTGCCCGGGCAGCGACTAGAGCCAAAGAGATAGGTTTGAGAAAAGTCGTTGGCTCCTTTCGCTGGCAGATCGTACGTCAGCTGCTCCTGGAATCGATCTTATACAGTCTGATCTCGCTTTTCCTGGCGATTGTGATAGTGGAATTAGCTTTGCCATTTTTCTCAGATCTTATCCAAACCAGCCTGAATTTGAATCTTCAATATCCGTATGTATGGGGATTGCTAATTGTACTGTCCGTTTTTGTTGGATTTATAGCTGGAGTGTATTCCGCCATGGTAATTTCTTCATTTCGGATAACAACAGTATTAAAGGGAAGTGTGTTTGGCGGAAAGCAGAAATCATGGCTGCGGAACGGATTGGTTCTGCTGCAATTTTCAATTTCGATTTTCATCATCATCTGCACTTTTATAATTTATTATCAACTTAAATATATCAGCCAGAAAAAGCTGGGATTCGAAAAAGATCAGGTGATGGTGATCGAAAGAGTTTATGGACTCAAGGATAAGATGGTGACTTATAAGGAGGAAGTGGGAAAATTCCCCGGCGTAATGGCAGCTTCGATAACCAGCAATGTTCCCGGAACCGGCACAAACGGCCAGGTTTTTCAGAAGGAAGGTGATTCTGCAAAGGATATGATACATTTCCGCAGGCTTTCCGGAGATTATGACTATCTTCAGGCAATGGGGATTGAGTTAAAACAGGGTAGGTTTTTTTCTCCTGAATTCAGCGGAGATTCACTTGGTTGCGTCATCAATGAAGCGGCTGTGAAACATATGGGACTGGAAAATCCCATTGGAACGAAATTATATTATTCCGGAGAGAATGATTATTTGGAAGTTATCGGTGTTGTGGCAGATTATCATATCAATTCATTACATGAGGAAATTCCCAATATCATGATGACTCCGCCCTTTTCTCAATACAGTCATTTTCTGGTCGTGAGACTGCAGACGCATAATATCCAGCAGACTATTGATCAAATACGGGAGAAATGGAGAGAATTCGATCCAAATCAGCCATTTGAATATTTCTTTATGGATGAGCATTTTGCCGGTCTTCATTCGGCAGAAAACCGTGCCGGACAGATCGTGACAATATTTTCGATTCTTGCTATCTTCGTTGCCTGTTTGGGATTATATGGGCTTGCTGCGTTTACTGCTCATCAGAAAACCAAAGAAATTGGAATCCGAAAAGTACTGGGAGCATCGGTAGGAGGAATTACCGGTCTGCTTATGCAGCAGTTCACTCGCTGGGTGATTTTAGCCAATATCATTGCCTGGCCTGTTGCTTGGTTTGCCATGAAAAGATGGCTGCAGAATTATGCATATGCTATCAAGATAGACTTACGATATTTCATTTTTGCCGGATTTATTACTTTGATAATTGCCGGGATTACGGTTGTATTTCAATCTGTGAAAGCAGCTAATGCAAATCCGGTAAAGGCTTTGAAGTACGAGTAGAATCAATTGCGCCCTAGCCCTCTCTTTTCCGGGACAGGGAATTATAGTGATCGTTTTTTTTCTTCTCTTTGGGTTTGTTCAATGAAATTCAGCTTGCTGAATAATCCATATGAGATGAGTCAAATTTCTACGAAAATAACGGTATTCTGGAAAAGAAATAATGAAAAAAGCAGTAATAATTCTCTCTCGAATTCTTATCCTATCCCTTTTAAGCACAGATAGATAGAAAGGTTAGTCGTTAAATAAAAGGAGAATTCATGTTCAGAAATTACTTTAAGATCGTCCTCCGCAACATTCTACGGCAAAAAGGGTTTTCTTTCATCAATATATTGGGACTGGCTCTCGGGTTAGCCGTGTTTTTACTAATTATGCTCTGGGTGCAGGATGAGATGAGTTACGATAAATTCCACAACCGGACAGAGGATCTTTACAGATTAGTGGTTACGGCCAATCTGGGCGAGCAAAGCTTCAAGGCTGTCGTCACACCCGGTGAGATGTTGCCCTTTCTACAAAGCCAGATTCCAGAAATTGAACGATCATGTCGCTACAGACCATTAGTCTATGATGTTCTGGTAAAAGCAAATGATCAGACATTCTATGAAACGAAACTGGCCTGTGCTGATCCTACTTTTTTTAAAATGTTCAATTTTGCCGTAATCAGTGGAAATGTTGAACAGACACTCATGGACGAATTCAAAGTGATTCTGACCGAAAGCGCTGCCAATAAATACTTTGGAAACTTAAATTGTCTGGGGAATAATCTTGAACTATCAAATGGTACGCAAATCTGTACTGTAGGAGCAGTTATAAAAGATCTTCCTCACAACACCCATTTTGATTTCGAAATTTTGATGGCAATGGAATTTCTGGGACCGTTCGATTGGGGGAATTTCTATTTCAATGGCTATACTCAGCTACGTGAGAATACTGATCAGAAAATGGTTGTGGAAAAGATCAATCAGTTGATTGCAGCCAGAGAATTAGGAATTAAGGCTGATTACGATTTGCAACCGTTTAAAGACATTCACCTGAAATCAAATTTCGATATCGACATGGCCAATGGTACATCAGAGATTAACAACAATGTTTATATTTTCCGTTTCATCGCCTTGTTTATTCTGCTGATCGCCTGTATTAACTTTATGAATCTGAGTACGGCACGCAGCAGTAAACGAGCCCGGGAAGTGGGAGTGCGTAAAGTGACGGGGGCAGATCGCGGCAGCCTGATGAAGCAATTTCTGGGTGAGTCTGTTTTATTCGCTTTACTGGGAATGCTTCTCGCTCTTGTCATCATCGAAATTGTCATGCCGTTTTTTAATGATCTGACCGGTAAATCGCTTTCTTTGTGGAAGGAAGGCAATCTATTCCTGATTCTGCAAATTGGGATTTTAACAATTTCGACTGGCTTACTGGCAGGATTGTATCCATCGTGGTATCTTTCCTCTTTCCAGCCTGTAAGAATCATGAAAGGTGATTTGGGAAAGCAGAAAACAGCTTTGAGGAAAATATTGGTTGTCAGCCAGTTTGCACTTTCAATTATACTTATCTTCGGTACGGTGATGGTTTCTCGTCAACTCACATTTATTCGTCAGAAAAATCTTGGTTTTAATAAGGATAATCTGGTCT
>JAFGMF010000084.1 GCA_016927675.1 Candidatus Cloacimonadota bacterium | reverse complement strand
CCGGAATTACTATCCCGAGCAGTATTTTCACTGAACTTTCCCAAAACAATGCGCTGGGGTACAACAAATCATAGTTTTGCCAGACCCGTCCGCTGGTTACTGGCGCTTTATGGAGATCAGGTTATTGACTTTGAACTAGCAGGATTGAAAACAGACCGAATAACCTATGGAATCAGATTTTTATCTCTAGATACCGGGATCATACTAAATAATGCTTCTGAATACATGGAAAAACTGCAAAACAATAACGTAATTCCTTCCCGATCCCTGAGGAAAAAATTGATTGAAAAACAGATTATCAATTTAATGAAAGATAAGTCTGATAAAGTTGTGAATGACCCTGCAATTCTGGATGAAGTGACTGATCTGGTGGAATATCCCACGGCGGTGCTGGCAGAATTTCCAGGGCAGTATCTTGAATTACCCGATAAAATAATTATTTCCACACTTACTCAACACCAGAAGTATTTTGCCGTACGCAACGATCAGGGGCAGCTTACCAATAAATTTGTATTTATCTCGAATGGAGATGTATCATCAGCAGAATTAATCAGATTTGGAAATGAAAAAGTGGTTAAAGCAAGATTAGAAGACGCACAGTTTTATTACCGCGAGGACACCGGCAGACCACTTGAAGATTATATAAACAAACTGGAAGAAGTAACATTTCAGGAAAAACTGGGTACTCTGAAAAAGAAAACAGAGAGAATAACACAATTAGCTGAATACATCATATCAAAACTGGAACTGACAGCTGAAGTAAAGGAAAACACATTACGGGCAGCCCGTTTATGTAAAGCTGATCTTGTGACTCTGATGCTCGGAGAAAAGGAATTTACCAAACTTCAGGGTTATATCGGGCAGCAGTACGCTCTGAGAAGCGGAGAGAATGAAATCGTTGCACAGGCCATTTATGAGCATTACCAACCGAGAGGGCAACTGGATGACCTGCCTGGATCTCTACCCGGAGCTATTGTCGCCCTGGCGGATAAACTCGACACCGTTTGCGGGATAATCAGTGTTGATCTTCTCCCGACAGGTTCAAATGATCCTTTTGCCTTACGTCGTGCAGCTAACGGAATTGTCCAGATCATTGCTTTTCATAGACTTGATCTCAATCTGTTTGAATTGATCGAAAAGGAGTTGTCTTTGTTAGCCGGAGATATTGCAGAACCACTTCGTAATCGTGAATTTCTGATCGATTTTTTCAAGCAGAGAGTAAACTGGTTGTTGCAGGAAGAAGGTATTGATTATGATGTGATTGACAGTGTTATGCATATTGATTGCAGCAGAATAAATGATCTGCTGCATAGAGCTAAGGCATTGCAGGAATTCAAACAGCATGAAAATTTTATCAAGCTGGTGATAGGATTTAAAAGAGTCTCTAACATAATAACTACATTCAACACTGATCAGCTACCTGACTCTGATAGATTTTTGCACCAGACTGAATTTCTTCTACTAAATGAAGCTCAAGTAGCTGCGGTTGAGATTGAAGCAAAATTAATCGAGAAAGATTATCCTGCTGTTCTTTCCAGACTGGTGGCAATGGGTCATATCATTGACCAATTCTTTGATGATGTACTGGTAAATGTTGATGATCCGGCAATCAGAGAAAACAGATACAGATTGTTGAACAGGATCAGGATATTGTTTCTGAAAGTAGCTGATATTGCCAAAATTGTAGTAGAAGGTAATCAGTAATGCAGTAATCGGAGGACAAGAAAATATGTCTCTTTATCTTTCTCATCGAGCGAGAGCGATCAAACCATCTCCAACCCTTACGGTATCAGCGATTGCCAAGAAAATGATCAGTGATGGGATCGATGTGATCAATTTTGGCGTTGGAGAACCGGATTTCAATACACCGGACTACATTAAAAAAGCTGCAAAACTGGCAATAGATGATAATTTTACCAGATATACCGAATCGGCTGGAATTCTGGAGTTAAGGAAAGCAATTTCGGCCAAACTGAAACGTGATAATCAGCTTGACTGTAATCCCCGTGATATAATCGTATCACCAGGTGCCAAGGCTTCAATAATCAATATTCTGATGACAATCTGTGATCCTCGCGATGAAGTTCTGATCCCGTCACCATTCTGGGTAAGTTATACTTCTCAGGTGGAAATGGTGGATGCATTTCCGGTTCTTTTACAGACAAATATGGAAAATGATTTCAAGATATCTCCGAATCAGCTCGAAGAGGCGATAATATCTTTGTCAAATCCAAGGGCATTGATACTGAATTCACCCAATAATCCCACCGGATCGGTCTATAACAGAGAAGAACTGAAGGCGATCGGAGAGATCTGTGTAAAAAACAATATCATGATCATATCGGATGAGATCTATGAAAAACTGATCTACGATGATCTTGTTCATGTTTCGATCGCTTCAATTTCTCCCGAGATCAGGGAAAATACCATTCTGATCAACGGACTGTCCAAGGCTTATGCCATGACAGGCTGGAGACTTGGTTATGCTGCAGGACCAACAGATATCATTAAACTGGCTTGCCGGATTCAAAGTCACACCTCTTCATGCGTTAACTCAATAACTCAGAAAGCTGCCATAATAGCATTAAATGAAGATGACGGAAGCCTGGAAATGATGCGGAGCACTTTTGAAAAAAGAAGAAATTATCTTGTGAAAAGGCTGAATGAAATTCCCAATACCCGCTGTAACATGCCCCAGGGAGCATTTTATGCCATGCCGGAAATTTCTTTCTACCTGAACAATAATGAACAGGGTATTAAGAATTCAGTCCAGTTATGTGAATACCTGCTTCAGGAATATCAGGTTGCAGTTGTACCCGGTTCAGCATTTGGTGCCCCGGATAATATCAGGTTTTCTTATGCTAACAGCATGGAAAACATTTCAGAAGGCTTGAATAGATTCGAAGCCGGCTTGAGAAATCTTCTTCCCGGAGAATAAAAAAATAGAATTGCAGGTGTTTTATGGATGATTTTAGAGAGGAAATCCAGAGAAGACGTTATGAAAGACGTCAGCAGAGAAGTAACAGCTGGATCAATTTTATTTTGAAAATCATCTTTTTTATTTTTGTTGTTTTAATGATCAGGTTTTTTGCTAATCCTACAAAAAAAAATCAACCAGCTGAAGAACCTTCCGGAATGAGAATTAATCAGATCATGAAATCTGATCTCTGTTAGAAATTAAAGAAAGAGGTGGAATGTTATGAACACAAATTCAGAAATCAGGACTAAAGCAAGAGAAGCTCTAACCAATAACTGGTGGAATGCGATTGCAGCCTTTTTAATTGTTTTTGCTTTAACAGCGGTTGTAGCCGGAATACCGGGAGTTGGTCAGATTGCAATTCTGCTGGGTGAGGGCGCTCTGTCTTATGGTCTTCTGCTTTATTTTCTTGAATTGGTAAGAAAAAATGAAATTGATTTGAATCTGCTGTTTAAGGGATTCAATTTCGACGGGACAAATCTGGGTTTATATGGAAAAACTCTCGGTTGTTTTCTGCTGATGAATCTCTATGTATTTCTGTGGTCGCTGTTGCTGATAATTCCCGGAATAATTGCTGCTTATTCATACCGGATGGTTTTTTTCATATTGATCGATAATCCCGAGATGAGTGTTGTTGAAATACTTCGTAAAAGTAAAGCGATGATGTATGGTTACAAAGGTAAATTATTTCTTCTGGACTTGAGTTTTATTGGCTGGGCGATTCTCAGTATATTAACATTCGGAATCGGTTTTATCTGGCTTTATCCATATATGACGGCCTCTTTAACAGTTTTTTATGAACAACTGAAAGGGGAAAAAGTTATTGAAAAACATAATCATGACAACAATGTCAGCGGGGTTGTTCAGGATTGATTTCCGGAAGTAAAACAACAAAGCATCCAGATTTCGAGTATGATTGTTTGACTGTAGAATTTAATGGGCACTTTGTTTATGAATTTCGACATATTATTTTGAGCTGTCAGCTGTAATTTTGTAATGAGTTTGAATAACAGGGCTACCATTTTAGACAGCGCTTGATCAGAACAATTGATAACTGCCGCAATGTTAGTAATATCAACAAGGAACAGGATTTGCAATGTTTAATTTTACGGAGTCTAGATGAGGTGGAGAATTCTGGTAATGGGGGATGGAAGCTCCGCCGAAAACATGGCTATTGATGAAAGCATCCTGATAGAAGTGTTAAAGGGTGAGTCCGATCCGACGATCAGGTTTTACGGCTGGGATCCGGCAACTGTTTCCTGCGGCTACAATCAGTCAACCGCTAAGGAGATAGATCTTGATCTGGTTAAAGATGCTGGGTTTGGTTTCGTCAGGCGTCCTACGGGCGGCAGGGTTGTACTTCATAATAAGGAAGTAACCTACGCTGTTATTGCTCCGGTAGATGGCAGACTGGGCGGAAGTGTTGTACAGGCATATGCTGAGATAAGTTTGGCTCTGGCTGCGGGATTGGGAAATCTGGGTATTGAAGTAGAGTTTGAGAAGGGAGAGCTTAGTTCGGCGCATCAAAGGCTGGCAGCGAATCCATGTTTCAGCAGTACTTCACGTTTTGAGCTATCCTATCGGCGAAGAAAGTTGGTGGGCAGTGCTCAGGTCCGCAAGGAAGGTGTCCTGCTTCAGCACGGATCAATTTTGTTAAACAATGATCAGAGTCAACTGGCTTATCTGCTGCCGGGGTTATCAGAATCAGAGAGAGTCAGGCTTGCTGATTATCTGAAGCGGAAGACGGTTGCGATCAATCAGGTATTATCGGAGCCGGTAAGTTTTTCTGCAGCAGCAGCTGCTTTTGAAAAAGGTTTTCGGCAAAGCTGGAGAGAAGATGAATTCTATTCTGCCGGAGAAATCGGAGAAAAGGAAAAGGAAAGAGTAAGAGAACTTAGTAAATCAAAATACTTGACAGAAGGTTGGAATAAAAGAAAATAACGAAGATTGTCAGGTTTTGTTAGGCAAAAAAAAATTGACATGAATATTCTTTATATGGTTTTTGTCTAAAAAATTTTTAAATCTTAGACGATAGGGGGATTATATTGATGCAAAGGACAATTATTTTCATCTTAGCATTTTTCCTGCTTGTTTCAGTATCGTTATTTGCAGGAACTACCGGGAAACTTGCCGGAAAAGTTACCGACCAGAATGGTCAGCCCGTTCCCTACGCAAATATTTTTTTTGAAGGTACAGAGATTGGAGCGCAATCGAAAGAAAATGGTACCTATATTATCATTAACATCCCACCGGGTACTTATAATTTACAGTGTTCGCGGGGGGGATTTGAACCGATGATGATCCAGGGTGTCAAGATCAACCTTGATGAAACTACAATTCAGGATATCAAACTTAAGACCACAGCAATTGAGATTGAAGGTTTCACGGTTGTAGATGCCAGGATCCAGATGGTTAACCGTGATCAGTCGAGTTCTGGAAAAATCATGACATCGGAGACGATCGAAGACCTTGCGGTTCAGAATATTGACGATATAATTGCCATTCAGGCTGGTGCTACCGTGACTGACGGTGAGTTGCATATCCGTGGTGGACGTGCCAATGAGGTTGTCTATTCGATAGATGGTCTTTCGGTAACCGACCCTGTTGACGGTGGTGCTGCATTGACGATCGACCGAGATGCCATCAAGGACATGAAGGTTTACACCGGTGGTTTTCCTGCTGAATATGGTAATGCGCAGTCGGGTATTATTAATGTAATAACCAAAGACGGTGGCAGTGAGTATTCGGGAAAACTGGAATTGAGCAGTGATCATCTGCTTGGTGACGGGATTGACAATTCAAATTCCGATAATATCAAGTTTGCGCTTGGTGGTCCGGTATTTGGTTCTCTGGTCCCATCATGGAGAGAGAAGTTCACTTTCTTCTTCAATGGTGCTGCAAACTGGCATGATTCAAGATTCAGAGAATACTACGAATCCCATGCAAATACAGAGTTAACAGCTGACGGTACTAACTGGCTGGTTTCCGAATATTCTCCTTATGAACCTTATGACGAAAGAGATGAGGCAGCCGGATTTGATCTGGGGGACAGAAATTATAACCTCTACAATGCCAATCTGAAAATGAAATATATTTTCAGTCCTCGCCAGAATGTAACCTTTGCCATCAGGGGAGATCAGAACAACTGGCAACCTTATGCTCATAACTGGAAATTTGCCCTTGATAATTATGTAGAGCTGGAGACTACTCAACAGCAGTATATAATGACTTATGATTATGTTTTCCCGAACAACATCATGAACCTAAAGGTTAAAGCTGGTTATTACAATAAATCCAATTATCGTGGACCAAGGGGAATTGGCCGGAATGATTATTTCGTAAAAAATGATGCCATGATCTGGGAAGATGAAAATGGATTTGACCTGTATTATGCTTTAACAGATATCAATACCTCCGGAATTAATGTGCTTACGCAGGATGGTTTAATTGGAGAGGGTGGTATAGATTATTACTGGGCATATTATCTTTATGGCCAACCTACCAATATTAATGATTTCGTAACACCTGGATCGATCTGGGGTACAAACTGGGATGACGAAAATGATATCTATTCATTTAAATCTGATTTTGAGTATCAGATAAATCAGATTCACGGTTTTAAAACAGGGCTGGAAGTTATCAAGCATTATATCAAGAAGGACAGATTGTTTAATCCGTGGGAAATAGATCCTCTTCGATATCAGGAATATCTTTCGGATAAAACACCTATTCAACATGTTGATGAGGGTGATCCGATCATTGATTACCGTCCTGATAGTCCCACATATCTTGACACCCTGATCACGAGTGCTCCGAGTGATCTGGATTTTTATTCAGATGAAGATCTGTTTAATGCAATCAGGGCTGCTTCCGGGCAGACAGACGGTTACGAAGCCGAACCATGGCAGGCAGCATTTTATCTGCAGGATAAGATGGACTGGGAGGGCATGATCGTTAATGCCGGTCTTCGTTTTGATTTCTGGTATCTGGGGGAAAAATACAAGATTCTCCGCGATGCCGGAGCTTACGAATGGATCGATTTTGAAAATGATGAAAAATACCAGTTAATGATATCACCTCGACTTGGAGTTTCTCATCCAATATCTGAAACCACTGTCATGCATTTTGCCTATAATTATCAGAATCAGTTACCCCAGATGCAGTATATTTTTACTTCTTCGACACCGCAGGATGCCATTATCAGCGATGCTGATATCACAGTCGGCAAGTTTGATCTGGAACCTCAGATCACAGTTACCTACGAAGTCGGTCTGCAGAAACAGCTGGGAGAGGATTATGTGATTGACCTTACAGCTTATTATAAGAATATATATAATTATGTAAGTACTTTAAAATATTATCTTCAGGATGACGGATCACTTATCCCCTGGTATGATATCGAACCCGGATCTGATTATGATACGACAACAGAATTATACGGATATATTTCCGAAAATTATGGCAGTACCCGCGGGATAGATTTCAACCTGCAGAAAATGTTATCGAATTTTCTTTCAGGATCGATGTCATATTCACTTGCCTGGGCTGATGGAAATGATTCTGAAGTGGTAGCCAATCAGGATGAGAATGTGAAGCTGCGGGAGTTTCCGCTGGATTGGGATATCAGGCATTCCGGGAGTTTAAATATAGCTTTCAAGATTGCCCGGGGTGAAGAATTCTATTTTCCATTCATAGGATTGAAGTTCCCTCTTGACGATTTCTCACTCAATTTCCTGTATAATATCTCAAGTGGAGCACCTTATACAGCTCAGAATGAAGATGATACTGAGCTTGATACCAATCAGGAGAGAATGCCTTTTACTGAAGAAGCCAGTCTGAAGATCTCCAAAAAAATCAATTTCAGCAGTAAGGTAAATCTGAGATTATACTGTGATATTGAAAATCTTTTTAATCGCAGAAATATATATTCCGTTTATGCCAAGACAGGATCACCATACTATGATGGTGCAGATCTTGCCTTGCCTAATTCCAATTTTGTACCGGACAGAACCAGTTACATTCATAATTATTCAACAAAGAATCCGGCTAACTGGAGTAATGGTCGAACAGTAACTTTTGGATTCAGTTTCAATTGGTAAAATAAAAAAAAATATCCGTGATTTAGGAGGAAAAGCATGAGGAGTAGATTCTTTAGAATATTTTTGTTAATGGCATTGGTAAATCTGATGATTACAGTAGTTGCCTTTGCTCAGAATGATCTGGAAACTGGGAATGAAGTTGGAGCCGAGACTCTTACTGAAGAAATGCCGTTTCAGGAATCACCTCAATCCACCGGGCTGGAAATGTTTGCCCGCAAAATAGTCGGCAGTGGTCTGGTCGATCTTTTCATTCAGGGTGGATTTGTCATGTGGCCGATATTGATCCTGGTAATTTGGGCTTTGGCCACGATTATCTGGAAATTAGTTTCTTTAAGTTATGCTAAGATCAATCTGAATGATTTTCTGGAGAAGCTGATACCACTTGTAGAAGAGAAGAAATATGATGAAGCGATAACTTTATGTGAAAACACGAAAGGTCCGGTTGCAATTGTATTGCATATGGGACTGCTGAAGGTAGAAAAAGGAATTGAAGCTGTAGAGAAAGCGATTGAGAATGCCGGTGTAATGGAGATGGCTTTTCTGGAAAAGGGTTTCATTCCACTTTCCACAACAATCAATCTGGCACCGATGTTCGGTTTCTTCGGAACAGTTGTCGGTATGATCAAAGCTTTTCGTGATATCGCAGCCGCTGGTGAGGTTGAACCTACTATTGTAGCTTCTGGTATTGAGATTGCCCTGATCACAACTGCTGCAGGTCTGGCAGTGGCAATTCCTATTCAATTCTTTAACAACATGTTCCTGGGAATGGTTGACGGTCTTGTAATTGATTTACAGAGAGGTTCAGAGAAGCTTGTTGAAACCCTTGTTGAACACAAATAGGGGGATTCTATGAATCTTCGCAGGAAAAGAAAATCTATGGGTGGGATTCCCACAGCCTCGATGTCTGATATAGCTTTCCTGCTTCTGGTTTTCTTTCTGTCAACTACCAAGTTTGATATAAAGAAAGGTCTGGGTTTGGTTTTACCACCCTTCTCTGATCAACAGACGCAAAGAGTAAGGATCAAGGAAGAGAATCTTACCAAGGTTTTGATCAACAGAGAAGGGCAGATACAGCTGAGGACTTACAATAGTGTTGAACAAATACAGATCAATGAACTGGAAGCTAAGGTTAGAGAACTCGTAAAAGGTAATCCTGAGATGGTTATATCACTTCAAACTGACCGCCAGAGTAAATACCAGTATATGGTAATGGCGTTGGACAGGTTACAATCGGCAGGTGCCGAGAAGATCTCTCTTTCCACAAATTAGGATGGCCCTATGGTTAAGATAACTAAGAAAACAAAACCTGAAATGCTGATCCCGACAGCTTCGATGTCTGACATCGCTTTTCTGTTGTTGCTTTTTTTCATGGTATCAACAGTTTTTGTCAGAGAAAGAGGTTTAAGGGTCACATTACCACAGGCAAAGAAAATTGAAAAAATACCAAGAAATCATTCAGCTACGATATACGTAACCAACAGCGGAATGATTTCCATAGATGATCTGGAAATCTCGATACCCGATGTTCAGTGGGTGATGCAACGTAAATATATGGAAGATTTCAATGTAATAGCCTGTTTCCGAACAGACAAGGATGCCAATTACGGGATCATGTCTGATATTCTGAATCAGCTTCGCAAGGCTAATACTCTTAGAGTATCATTCGAAGCTAAATTAAAAAGGTAGGTGTCCTATGAAAAATAGACTTTTCGATTGGAAGGACATTGCCCAGAGTTATTATGAAAAATCATTAAGTCTGGCGATTTTGATATTGCTTTTTTCCTTTCTAGTGTTTCCTAAACTGGAAATAAAACCTTTCAGAAGAGAAATCAAAGCGTCAGAAGTTATTGAATTACCACCGGAAATACGTGAACGGATCAAACCTCCGGAAGATGTTGTCAGACCAGTCATCGAAATAGTGATTGATGAAGATTTCAGTGCTGATGAAGATGATGATATCGAAATTGTTGCAACGATTGAAAAAACGGTTCTAGATCCATACGAAGAAAAAGAAGTTCCTAAGAATTTCGGTACAACTTCCCGGTTCCAAGTCTTCGAAGATCCTCCAGTTCCAATCAGACAAGTTAAACCAGTCTACTCTGATTTTGCCAAAAAAAGTGGAATCGAGGGTGAGGTGATGCTCGAAGTAGAAGTCTTTGCCGATGGATCCGTGGGACAGATCAACGTAATCAAGTCCTTGATGTCTGGACCAGGGGGTCTCGATGAAGCAGCCAAGGCTGCTGTCCGTAAATGGGAATTTTCTCCCGCTAAAAGTAACGGTAAACCTGTTTCTGTATGGGTTGTCTTCCCAGTCGGATTTAGTTTGAATTAAATAGTTGGAGGAACATATATGAAAATTACCACAGCAAAGATCCTGATCCTGGTCGCAATTATACTTGTAGTCGGGAGTTTATTATTCGCAAAGGCAGCTGTAGATACTTATCCTGATAAACAGCTTGATCTTAGTAAATGGCACAATGTCGGAAACATCTGGCTGAGGATCAGTAATTATGGTTTCTTTGGTTCAGGTGGTGATGGCAATCCTCTCTGGCCATCTCTGGAGTATCCTGGCGGTAGCGGGATTGATTACCTGTACCGGGGAGCACTCTGGTTCGGGGCTAAAAAGGTGAGAAGAGATAATTTTGGCCGCCGTCTTTACTGGTTAAGTTGGCCTACAACTGATCCTACAAACATTGTTGCCGAAGGTGATGTCGGTAATGGCTGGGTACCCGGGTTACAGATGGTAGTAGATACACTGGTATCCGAAGGTTTTGACGGAGATCAGGACCTGAAAGAATTTCTACCTGCCTATAACCCACTTGAAACTGCAGCCCTGGGGACTCAATATTCCGAATATAATGGTCGCGATGTTGTTGTTTCTCAATCCATCCGCAGTCAACGGCGAGGCATGGATGACGACGGTGATGGTTGGATTGATGAAGACCCGGTTGGATTCGCATTTCCATTCCGCGATGCTGAAGAGCTGCCGGCTGAGTTCTCAGCATTTGGTGGTCAGTATCTTCACGATATGGATCCGGATGATTTTTCAGTGGTTTCTGAAAATATCAATATCTGGTATCCGCTGGGTTTTGTTAATTTGGCAGAAGATCCTACAAACGATAAATTCAACCTTGCCCAACCTAATAATGATGATGATGATACGCTGACGGATGAGGATGGTTCACCAGTTTCCGAGCAGGACTATATATCCTATTATTATGATTACAGTCCTTTCGGAACTGCTGGAGAAAGAGACTGGGGTAACAGTAAAGATCAAAGCAAGCATTATCCTTTGAATGTTATGGTGCGCCAGATGAGTTATCAATGGAGTTATGAACACATTAAGAATCTGGTTTATGTGGAATTTAATATAACCAATATGAATCCGCTGGATACGCTTTTTGATTGTGCCATGGGGATATATATGGATTCGGACTGCGGCCCGCAGGCCTGGGGTGGCACTACAATTGCCGGTGATGATGTGAGCAGTTATGTGGCCGGTGAGGGTTATGAGTTTGCCTATTCCTATGATTTTGATGGGGATAGCGGTCTTACCATGGGTTATGTGGGCTCACGTGTCTGTACACCGGATCCGGAGCAACTAGAATTTGCCTGCTGGACCTGGGATGTTGGTGACGGACCCGATGATACTGATCCACTTGATCTGACACCAACGGGACCTACTGCTAATCAACAGTACTGGCTGCTTACAGACAGAAATCCTGATGATACAAAATACACTTCTTTACGTAATTTTCCCAATGCTCAGATTACTACACCACTTGATACCAGATATCTTTTTGGATTTTATGGTGATATGCAGGGATTAACTAATCCATCTGTGAATTCCTGGAACCTGCCTCCCGGCAGAACCATGAAAATCGTTATCGCCGTTTTCCCCGGAGATGATCTTTTAGACTTAAAAGTGCAATCGCTCTGGGCCAAGCAAATCTATGGACAGGCTCAAACCCTTGATACGGTTGTTCTTCCGGATACATTTGTACATTACGTCGGTCCTGAACCACCATATTTCCCCAGCATGTATGCTGAGACAGACGCTGATGGAGATGAGTTTTATATTTACTGGGATAATGAATCCGAGATCAACAATGAGGATGTAACTGTTGTTGACCAGGGATATATCGGCTGGCAGGATTTTGATCCATCATTGGACAGCCATATAAGCAATTATGATCCCGACATCTATCCTGTTGACATCCCAAGTGTATATCCTCCGGACCCATCTGCATACGATGAAAATGCAATTGTCAATCCGTGGACAGGGTATCGGTTGCGTCACGATTTTCAGGGATATACTTTATGGGGACGTTCTCAGAGTGGATCACAGGAAGACTGGGTTAAAATTGAAATGTGGGATAGAATAGAAACTGAGCAGGATTTTGTTGACTATTCTGTGAATTATGGAACCAGCTCTTTTCTCGATTTCGGTGGCACAGATCTTGGTTATGATAAGGGATTACCAAATGTCGGGATTGTGGAAGCCGGCAGTGAAGACTTGAATTATTATCGTTTTGATGATTTATATAATCTTGTTCCTTATCAAGTTGGAGATGTTATCTATGGTCATCCGATTTTCGATGCCAGTGTTGTTTACAGCTCCGAACTGGCCGACATGGCTGCTAATCTGACATTTGATGAGCAGTTGTTGTTATTCAAACATCCGAACATATCAGAGGACGTATATCTGGGTTTGATTTACAGCCATGTTTCAAAACCATTGGATAAGATGATACCGTTAGCCGGGCATGGTGGCGCAGCCTATATCGGAGAAGATGGAATGGAGATAGATTCTCACCGTAGGGAAAGATTATCCCGCAGATATTACAGTTCAGTGATAACAAATCCGCCTAAAGGGAAAGAATATTATATTGCAGTAACAGCCTGGGATAGAGGTATGCCTTCCATTCCATTGGGATCATTGCAATCGGGACGAGATATTGATGCCAATATGAAGATACTTTTCCCCGGTCCTGCTGCCGCATCAGATATGGATAACATCTATGTTGTGCCAAATCCCTACGTAGGTCAAAGTACTTTTGACGGACGTCGAGATTATGATGAAAAGGGTGATAAGAGCAGGCGTCTCTGGTTTGTTAATCTTCCGGAGAAATGTACTGTGAAGATATTTACTCTTGCTGGTGATCTGGTTGATAAATTCAAGCATGACGGTTCTCATGAGGAGGATATCATTACTGTAAGCAAAGCCTGGCACAAGGGTCTTGCTGCAAGTGGAATTCATGCCTGGGATCTTTTATCGCAGAATAATCAGATCATTGCACCCGGGGTCTATCTCTATTCGGTAAAAGATGATGATGGGGACATCAAAGTCGGCAAATTTGTGATAATAAAATAATGATAAACAAGGGGTAATATATGAAAAAGTATCTAAGCCTGCTACTGGTCATAATTTTAATTCCCAACCTGCTATCAGCAAAGATATTTGCCAAAGCAGGAACGGCTGGGCTGCAGTTTCTGAAACTGGGGATCGACGCCCGTGCAATAGGGATGGGAGAAGCTTATACCGCGGTTACAGATGATATTTCCTCTGTTTACTGGAATCCAGCCGGACTGGCTTTGAAACCCTACACACAGGTATTGCTTTCACATACGGAATGGGTAGCTGACATTCGCTATGAATATGCAGCGATGTCGGTACCGTTTTCCTTTGGTACGATTGCTCTGAGTGGAGCAGTACTGCATATGGGATGGAT
>JAFGMF010000083.1 GCA_016927675.1 Candidatus Cloacimonadota bacterium | reverse complement strand
TTGTCCAATTTCGGACTTATTTTAATCGCTCTGCTGCCTCTGGTAACTTTGATGGCGGCAGTTATGCTGTCAATTTCTACTTATGCCCGAAATATCAAGGAAGCTCAAAGCTATCAGATGCCGATTATGTTTGGCGGAATGATGCTGGCAATGATCAGTATGCTTCCAGGTTTTGAATTGACAGTTGGCTTTGCTCTGATTCCAATTATCAATTTTTCACTGCTTTTTAAAGAGATCATGATGGGTAATTTTGATCTGTTCAAGTTTCTGATCGTTATCGGCTCTACAGTTGCCCTCGATATCGTGGCTATTCTCTTTTCTTTGAAATTGTTTAACAAAGAATCCGTTTTGTTCAGAACTGCTGAAGAAAAATCATTGAAATTCTGGGGTAAAGACAAAAAGAATGTCCTTTCACCTCAGATTGCTTTTCTTTTCTTTCTCCTGATTCTGCTGGCTCTGTTTTATCAGGGTGCTGCCTGGCAGAGCGCTGATATCTCATCCGGTCTGATTAAAACCCAGATCTTCATTATTCTTCTGCCTACTATCCTGCTCCTGCGAATTTCCAGATCAAACATAAAATCAACTATAGGTTTAAACCGAACCGAACCGGTCAATTTCCTGTTAACGGCTTTAATGGCAATACCCATGATCGTTATTGCAGTTTCTTTGGGAGAACTGATAAATCTGGTATTTCCCATCTCACAATCTTATCTGGAACGAATGCAGGAACTTCTTACTGCGGAACCGGGAAATCTGCTGAATACACTGCTATTATTAGCAGTACTGCCCGGTATCTGTGAAGAAACCATGTTTCGCGGCTACATCTTATCAGCTTTTCGCAAATCAGGATTCTCAACGGCATTAATTATCTCTGCTCTTTTGTTTGGTATTCTTCATCTGGATCCGTTCAGGTTGATTCCGGTTACTCTGTTGGGCGTATATTTAGGTTTTCTCATGTTACGCTCAAACAGCATTTATATCCCCATGTTTGCTCATTTTCTCAATAACGGTCTTGCCGTTTTGATCACTAATTTCGGAGATAAAATACCTTTCCTTGAGTATTTTTTTCAGGATAGTATCAGAATTTTATGGTTGCTGATTCCCAGCATTTTTATTATGTATGCTCTGCTCAAATTGTTTAACAGAATAAATTTAACTCAGCAGGTAATCGGGGAGGATTAGATGTGTGGTATTGTTGGCTATATCGGGGAGCGAAATGCAACTTCCATCATGATAGAGGGCTTGAAAAGACTTGAATACCGTGGTTATGACAGCTCGGGCATTGCCATCCTGGATTACGATCGGCGACTGAAAATATTTAAAGAAGCAGGTAAGATCCTTGATCTGGAAAGATCTCTGCCTTCCCCTCAAACCTCCAGCGGTCAGATCGGAATTGCTCATACCCGCTGGGCAACTCACGGTGAAGCAACAACCGAAAATGCACATCCACATACAAGCTGCTGTAAAAAAATCGCAGTAGTTCATAATGGAATAATAGAAAATTACCGAAATCTGAAAAAAAAATTGAGCAATGAAGGACATCACTTTACCAGCGAAACTGATTCTGAGGTTCTTGCTCATCTGATCGAACATTTTTCTCAAAAAGAAGAGAATTTCACTCTGGCAATCCAGCAAGCTCTTAAACTAGTTGAAGGAACCTATGGAATTGCAGTTCTGAACAGTGATTATCCCGACAGGATCATTGCTGCCAGAAAAGGTAGTCCACTCATCCTTGGAATCGGTAAACAGGAATTTTTTGTAACTTCAGACATTAATGCCATTATTATCCATACAAAAAAAGTTATCTATCTGCAAGACAATGAGATAGTGACAATAACCAGAGATAATTTCGAGATCACTACGATGGAGAATGAGGTTGTCGAAGCCAGAATTTCTGAAATCGACTGGGATGTATCCTCGATTGACAAAGGTGAATTCAAGCATTTTATGCTGAAAGAGATCTATGAACAGTCCCAATCGGTGGAAAATGCATTCCGCGGAAGACTGGTGCCCAAACTTTCCACCGTGAGACTCGGTGGTTTGAACATGAGTGGGGAAGAGTTGCGCCGGATAAAAAAAATCCAGATAATCGCCTGTGGAACTTCTTGGCATGCCGGGCTGATCGGTAAATATCTGATCGAAAGCCTGGCCAGAATCCCGGTTGAAACCGAATATGCCAGCGAATTCAGATATCGCAACCCGATCATTCCCAGCAATACTCTTGTTTTTGTGATCAGTCAATCCGGAGAAACTGCCGACACCCTGGCAGCATTACGGGAAGCTCAGGCCAGAGGAGCGAAGGTGCTGGGGATCACAAATGTGGTTGGCAGTTCCATTGCCCGTGAATCCAATGGCGGAGTTTATATTCACGCCGGAGCTGAGATCGGAGTTGCCTCCACAAAAGCCTTTACTTCTCAGGTAACTGTTCTGACGCTGCTGGCGGTATTGATGGGCAGAATGAGACATCTGTCTCCTGTATACGGGTCTACATTCATCAACGAATTGAAAAAAATTCCAGGCAAAATTGATCAGATTATCTGCATGAATGAGGAGATCAGAAAAATAGCAGCAACGATCAAAGATTCTACCAATGCTCTATACCTGGGAAGAAGTGTTAATTATCCTGTTGCACTGGAAGGTGCGCTCAAATTAAAAGAAATATCCTATATCCATGCCGAAGGTTATCCGGCTGCTGAAATGAAACATGGACCTATAGCTCTGATCGATGCAAATATGCCGGTTATCTCGATTGCACTTAAAGATGC
>JAFGMF010000082.1 GCA_016927675.1 Candidatus Cloacimonadota bacterium | reverse complement strand
GCTATCGATAAAGCAGGTAAATTCTGTTGTGAAAACAAAATTCCAGCAAAACAAAGCATAAGTATCATGATAAAATATATCTTTTTCATTCTGTCTACCCAATTCCAAATTAATTTACCCGGATATTTTTCTCAGGTAAATTTTACTGTTAGATGTTTTTAGATTAAGCATAGGACCACCTGTCCCGAGTATCCCTGAAAGATTGTTCGAAGAGAAATTCTGAATCTGAACACTTAAATCTTCGATCTCTATCTTGCTGTTAGAAGTTATGGCTGCAACCTCAATGTTTAGATCGGGATTGATATAGGTACTTATTCTACCGTTGCTGGTAGATAAAGTAACATCATCATTCATCTGAAGAATTTCTACCTCAATACTGCCATTGGAAGTAATCGCTTTTTTTAGAACTGGACAGTTTTCGATCTCAAGTCTTCCATTGCTGGATTGAATTTCTACTGGCCCGGTAATCCCCGAAAGACCAATACTGCCATTACTGGTAATAGCATCGAGCATTCCTTTAAGATTGATCACTTCAATCCTGCCATTACTAGT
This sequence comes from Candidatus Cloacimonadota bacterium, assembly GCA_016927675.1. Taxonomy (GTDB): domain Bacteria; phylum Cloacimonadota; class Cloacimonadia; order Cloacimonadales; family TCS61; genus JAFGMF01. Next base: position 3,424 of record JAFGMF010000082.1, on the reverse strand, counting down.
TCGGGCTTTAACATCCCCTTCAAAATCTGAAACCTCGATCGAACCGTTAGAACTTCTCAAAACAGAGTTCCCCCTGCAGTCAGACAATTTTAAACTCCCATTCGATGAGTTTAATTCTCCGATAAGAACATCTTTAGGGATAAAGATCTCATATTTCACTGATACTTTTGCCATCTGATCAATAAACTTCGATTCAACAGTAACTCCATCCATTTCATAGATTACTATTTCTACCTTTTCAAGTTCCTCTTTTGATTTTCCGGATTGCTTCAGAGCATTGATCTCAATTACATCCTGATCCCATGATTTTACTGTTATTGAACCATTCCGGTTCATTACATTGAGTTTTTGACCAGCTTGTACTTGATGAGTTAACTTAACCTCATCACTGTATTTCCTGCCGAAGCCATCACCGTCATCTTTATTGATCCCGAGAAATGAGATGTCGTAATCGTAATATTCATCGTTTTCTTCATTGATTATACTTTTCATTATGACTTCAGGATTTTTACCGATCATCGAAACTGAGCCTTTAACCACCATCTTGATGAAACCTCCAAGCAGTTTACCCCAGAATCCGGTTAACTCTTTATACTCAGAATCACTATCGATAATTATACCCTGTGAATTTATCTCAACCTTTTGATCATCTTCCAGTACAAATATCCCGTCTTTACCTATTTCAACACGGGTTTCCTCGCCATCAAGAACCAGAAGATTACCGTCTTTGAACTGGATAACCTCACCGTCATTTTTTGTGACTAAAACCTGCTCCTGATCAAAGTGAACAACCCCATCTTCCATTTCGTATACATATTTTTTTGCAGCTGGCAATTCCAGTTTTATGTTTTCTTCTGATTCTGCAGTTATTAGCAGCAGATTTTCTTCAACTTTGAAATCAACATTTTTTGTTTTACCGTTAATAATTATCTCATCACCATCGATAAAACTCAGTTTTTTAATTATGATATTTTCGAATTGCAGACGAATTTCTTCTCCATCAACTTGGACAGTCTGTTCGGCTACAGCAAACACTGTTGCCAGCAGAATCAACAAGGTAAATATTTTCTTCATAGGTCCTCTCCTCCTGATTTTGTTTATGCAAATCCAGCACCAATTAAGTGCAATCAAGCAAAAATAAGATTATCAGCTGCATCGGCTCTATTATACCGATAGTTCCGCATCGTCTTTCTGATAAAAATGATAATAGTTGAATCCTTTTATTATCATTTGGATAAAGGCGCTAAGATATTTCCCGGCCAGGCTGGATAATCTTCTAATCCTCATTTTTAACTCCTATTTAACCTCTTTCAGACTGTATATCCAGGTGGACAGGGCAAACAGACCCCCGCTGAATAAAATCTGAAAAAATGTTTTCCAACTCACAAGTAAAGACATCCAATTATGTCTTATCTGAGCAATAATTTCTGCTTTGGAAATTGAATCTTCCACTTTGATGATTGCATCTGAATAGAGAAGCTTATAAAGAAAGGTAAGCGGAAGAGGAATTTTCCAGCCGAGTAAAGCATTGAGTATCATAAAAAGGAACTGGATTCCGACCAATATGGCTACTCCCTGCAGAAATCCCTTATCTTTAAAAACAGCAGAGAAGAAAAAACAGATGCTGCCGATGATCAAACCAAATTTCATGAAGCCTAAACTGGACTGCAGAATGCCAGCCAGTGCTGTTCCGAATGAAAAAAGATCAAAGGCAAGCAGAATTATTCCGAAAAGGATGAAATTGAACAACGCGATACCTGAAAGTACGACCCAGTTTCCGCCAACTCCTACAGTAAATTTTGCCAATGTCCTCTGCCAGATTGAAACCGGCTGAGAACGATGGAATAATTCCGAATTTCTGTGAATATCATCATTCAAGGCACCTTGGGTAATTATTATTGTAAATATCAGACTCAATATCCCCGGCATGATCATCAGAGATAAATTCGCCAGATAACTGGCTACATATCTGATATTCTCATCGGGAAAGGAACCGAAATCATTAAATCCAACATGGATGGATTCCGGAGCTTTGAAATATGCGATCAGCAAAGCAATAGCAGTTAACAGATAATAACCTGCAGTGATCCACACAGGCATCATCAGATTTTTTCTGTTCAGATAATAGTCTTTTCTGAGAAGCGTTGTAAATTTAGTCATTTGAACCTCCAATTATGGCCAGGAACAGATCCGAAAGACTGGGTCTGCTCACCCGGGCACCTTCAATTTCTATATTGCTGGGAAGGATCGCACTGATATGTCCCAATGTTCTGGTGATCAATAGAGGTGCATACTCTTTGATCTCCGCTTCTCTGTCCGCAGATACCGTGATCACAGAATATTTATTTTTCAATTCAAAAACATTTTCGTAGAGTACAATCTTACCGTCATCGATAAAGATTATCTCCTGCAGAATATGTTCTACTTCCTCAACCTGATGGGTAGATATGATGATCGTTTTCGTTTCATCATAAAATTCACCCAGAATCGTGTTAAAAAACTCCTTGCGAAAAACGATATCAAGCCCAAGTGTCGGTTCATCCAGCAGCAGGATCTGTACATTTAACGACAATGTTATTAACAGATAAAGTTTGGTTTTCATCCCTTTGGACAGATTCCCCACTTTCTGATTTAGAGGAAGATCACTCTGCTTCAACAGCGAATCAGCCTTAACCTGATCCCAGCTTTCGTTAAGACCGGCAACATAGTCTAATGTCTGTTTAACCGTCAGACGATCGTCCAGACAGTTCACATCGGGGATGAAAGCCAGATGCTTATGAAGAGATTCCTGATGGTTACGGATTTCCCTGCCCAGTACTTTGATCGTTCCGCTGAATTTTAAAAACCCCAGAATAGATCTCATCAAAGTAGATTTACCGGCACCATTCTTACCGAGTAAACCGATTATCCTGCCTTCGGGTATCTCCAGAGTAACCTGATCAAGAGCTTTTAACTTGCCGTAATACTTACTCAGATTATTGGTTTCGATAACATTCATGTTACTCTCCTTTTTCCTGATAAACCTTGTTCATTATCCCAATTAAATCTTCTTTGCTTATCCCCAGCTGTTTCCCTTTGAGAAAGATCTTTCTGATTTCCGTGTCTAAATAATCTTCAATTTTCTTTGTCCTTAACATCTGTCTTGCTCCTTTTTGAACAAACATCCCTATCCCACGTTTCTTGAACAACAATCCTTCACTCAGAAGTTCACTCACCGCATTTGAGACTGTCTGCGGATTGAGCCTGTACTGCTGGGCAAGAACCCTGATCGAGGGAATAGCCTCTTCTTCTCTGATTGAATTCGTAATGATGGCGTTTTCAATCTCTTCCTTAATCTGCAGATAGATCGGAATACTGTCATCGAATTTCATGCCACCTCCTTTTTTCTGTCACACTGTATGGGTCAAGTAGTACACTGGTCTTC
>JAFGMF010000081.1 GCA_016927675.1 Candidatus Cloacimonadota bacterium | reverse complement strand
GAGCATGGTTATGAAGGGGAGATTTTCAGAATAAATGTGATCTCGATCTGTCAGACTGAATACTCTTATAATATCTTGCAGGATGATAAGGACAAGGGCATATCAGCAATCATGCCCTGCCGGATTGGCGTTTATGAAACAACCGGTGGTGAAGTATACTTAACCAGAATGAATATCGGTCTTTTCAGTAAGATGTTCAAAGGTAAAGTAGGTGAAATTCTCAGAACTGTCGCGGAAGACGATGAGAAAATTATCAGAGATATCAGAGAATAAGGCATACGCCAGATGTGGAGGATTGTTATTGAATGACTGATACTGATAGATGTAAATATCCTGATCAGAGTAAAGGGGAAGCAGATCTGAATTCCCAGAAATATGTTAAAATCTGGCAGGGACCTCAACATCCCGGAGTTACAGGCAATATGTCTCTGGAAATTACCCTCTGTGGAGATGAAGTAATTGATTTAAAGACTCATGTCGGATATCTTCACCGCGGTTTTGAGAAATTGCTTGAGCGCAGAAAATACATTCAGGGCTTTACGATCGTCTGCCGGATCTGCGTTCCCGAACCAGATACAAATGAATATCTCTATGCTGCCGGAGTGGAAGAGCTTGCCGGAATAGAAATTCCGGAAAAAGCAAAATGGCTCCGTACTCTTACCCTTGAGATGTCTCGTCTGGCCAGTTTTCTGATGTGGATAGGCGGTCAGGCAGGAGCTTTCGGTCTTGGTACGATCGGTCAATGGTCTGTAACTCATCGGGATTATCTTCTTGATCTTTTTGAAGAACTGAGCGGTGGAAGAATTTATCATATGTATATAATCCCGGGAGGAGTGAGAGACGACCTGCCTTCAGGATTTATCAACCGACTGGAATCCGTACTGGTCAAAGTTGAGAAACTCCTGCATGAGATTAGAATAGTTATGTTCAATAACAGCGTATTTAAAATGAGGGCTAAAAACCTCGGCATTATCACTGATGAGATGATCGACAGATTCGGAGTTGTTGGCCCAAATGCCAGAGCAGCCGGCAAAAAAAGAGATCTAAGAAAAAACAACCCCTATCTTGTCTATAACCAGCTGGATTTTGAAATCATAACCGGAGATATCTCTGACGCCTATGAACGAGCCGTAATCCGATTTCGGGAAATGTATCAGTCAATAGACCTGATCCGACAAATATGTAAAATGATACCGGACAATAATGAATATCATGTCAGATTACCCAATGTTCTCAACTGGAAGATTCCGGCTGGAGAGACTTATGTGAAAGCCGAATCAACCCGGGGTGAATATGGATATTATCTTGTCAGCGATAGCTCCGATCTGCCAAGAAGAGTCTGCGTCAGAGGTCCAAGTTATACTCATGCTATTGCTTTGCTGGAAAAACTGGCAATTAACGTTAATATTGCAGATATTGCAGGACTGATGGTATCACTGCACACATATCCGCCGGAGATTGAGAGGTAAAGCATGAGCTGGAAAGATAATCTGTCACCTTTTTATACCTGGAAAAGAGCTTTCGAAAAGCCTTACACGACCCGGAAACCATTACAAGACAGACCCGGATCTCCCCGATATCGCGGTTTTCATAAAAATGACCTGGAAAAATGTATCGGTTGCGGAACCTGTGAATCCATCTGTCAGAATGAAGCGATTGATCTGGTTCCTGTTGAAGGGATTGTGACATCTTTACATGACAGCGGTCTGAGGCCAAAGTTTGATTATGGCCGCTGCTGCTGGTGTGCCCTGTGTGTGGATATCTGTACAACTGATTCTCTGTCAATGTCTAACGAATACATCTGGATTGATCCTGATGGAGATGCTTTCAGGTTCATTCCCGGCAGCGATCCTAAATCCTGGGACTCACGTCAGGATGGTTATCAGAGAAGCAATGGTTATGGTCTGCTTAATCCTGAGCGGGAAACAATCCAGACTACTGAATCTGAGACCGGAATCAAATCTTTCCTGGAACTGATCAAGGGATATTCCCACGAAGAAGCTCTGAAAGAGGCAACCCGGTGCGTGGATTGCGGAATCTGTGTCGCTTCCTGTCCGGCACATATGGATATCCCCGATTATATCCGCGCAATTCGAGATAATGATCTGGAAAAGGCTTTGAAACTGCTATATAAAACAAATCCTTTACCGGCTACCTGTGGAAGAATCTGTACACATAAATGTGAAACCGTCTGCTCTGTTGGCATCAACGGCGATCCAATAGCTATCCGCTGGTTGAAAAGATTCATTATCGATCAATTTGAGCTTGCTGAAGTAAAAGAAATCCTTGCTGAAGATCTTGCTGCGAATAATAAAAAAGTGGCTATCATCGGTGCCGGTCCAAGTGGTTTGAGTGCAGCTTATTACTTGATAACGATGGGATATCGGGTAACCATTTACGAAGCAGAAGCAGCTGCCGGCGGCATGGTCCGCTGGGGTGTGCCGGATTATCGCCTTCCGATAAAGCAACTGGGCAAAGACATCGATTATATTCTCTCACTGGGAGCAGAGATCAAATACAATATTAAGATTGGTCATGATATTTCCTTCACTGAATTAAGTAAAAACTTTGCTGCCATCTATCTGTCAGTTGGCTTGCAGCAACCATACAAACTGGAAATCCCGGGAGAAGATCTGCCGGGAGTAATATCCGGACTTTCACTGCTGGCACAGGTAGCTGATGGTAAACTTCCTGATCTGGGCCAAAAAGTGATCGTTATCGGAGGGGGAAATACAGCTATGGATGCCGCCAGAACAGCCAGAAGACTGCAATGTGAGGTTACCTTGTTATATCGGCGCCGCAGGGAAGATATGCCTGCCGATCAGGAAGAAATCGAAGATGCAGATCATGAAAGCGTTCAAATCATTACTCAGGCAATCCCGGTTAAAATAGAGAAATCGGATTCAGGTCTGCTGAAATTCATCTGGAATAGAGCTCGAATGGAAGATCAGGGTATTGGCAAACGTCCCCGGCCTGTACCGATTGAAAACGGCATTGAGATAATCGAAGCCAATACGATAATCACCGCCGTCGGCCAGGGACCAGACTTTTCCTTCCTGCCGGCAGACATTGCAGAAAGTATTATTTTTAAACGATTTAAAGTTAGAACCGAACCTTCGGGGCAAACTTCCTATTCAAAGATCTTTGCCGGAGGTGATATAGTTAACAATACTGCGGATGCAATCAGTGCCATTGCTGATGGTTACAATGCTGCCCGGGGTATAGATAAATATCTGCAGGATTAAATTAGTAAAGAGTTTAATAAATTTAACTTAAGAATTATATTTTTAAGCAAAAACAGCTTTATACTTGACAATTAATCGCAATCAGCAAATTTAAGTATATAAATTTTCTGTGTAAACTTATATTAAGGAGTTTTTATGAAAACAACGATTAGAATTTTGCTTGGTATGATCATACTTTCTTCGATCATACTTACTGCCTGTGCTCCACCTCCACCACCTGTAAGCAAAGATCAGCTTGATCTGTCTGAACAGGAAGCTAAAGCTGCTGAGGAAGAAGAAGCAGCTTTGAAATCAGAAATGGATCAACTGGAAGCTGAAGTTGCTGCCAGGAAGGCAGAGCTGGAAAACCTCAATCAATACAAATTTGAGTTAATGGGTCAATAGGGGGATAATGATGAAAAAGACAATAATTTTTGCGATTGCTGCGATTATCATTCTCCCGATTTTCCTTTTCTCCGAAGTTGTTTATCTGAGTGAAGAGGATTACAAGAAACTGAAGAAAAGTGAAAGACTGCACTATTGGGAAACACTCGAAAATGAATTAGCCAACAATCAGCAGCGTAAAGCTGATGCTCTGGCAAACCAGGAAAAATACTCTGCCCGGATCGAAGAACTTAAACAGGAACTGGCCGGCTTGAATGGTAATTATGATGTAGTACATCAGGAAATCCTGGATTATCTCGGGGTCACGACAGACGATTTTGCCGGAATTCAGGCCAAGATTGACTATTTCAACCAAAGCATCGACAACTGGGATCGAATGTCAGACAAAGACCTGTGGAATTCCAAAAAAGCTGTCAGAGAATTGATCGCTGAATACAACGAATATCGTCAGACCAATTTTGCCAAAGTCCCGGATTTCCGTTATCAGTTCTCTGATCTGGACAACAGAATATCCAATCTGGAACAAAGTCTCGAAGCTGCCAAACCCAAATACTACGAAGATACCTACACGGTTGTAAAGGGTGATTATCTTTCCAAGATTTCAGGTTACAGCTTTATTTATAATGACTGGCGTAAATGGCCAATCATCTACAGAGCCAATCGAGATAAGATCAAAGATCCAAACCTGATCTATCCTGATCAAGTTCTCAAAATCCCGCGAGGCCTTCCGAACGACTGGAAAGTCTACAAGGGAGAATGTCTCTGGAGAATCGCATCTTATCCCGAAGTTTATAACAATGCTGCAAAATGGCCTGTGATCTACAGAGCAAACAAAGATCAGATTAAGAATCCCGACCTGATTTACCCGAACCAGATCTTTGAAATTCCCAGAGACTAATAATTTTTAACTTACAGCCTCCCTGGTTTCAGGGGGGCTGTATTTTTAATTCAAACCATTGATAAAATCCAAACTCAATCTCATTCTCATCACATCTTTTCTGGTGGGCATATTACATTTCGTCATAACTCCTTACCGGATGGCTCTTTACGACTATACTCTCACTCTCGGACAAATAGCAGAAAAAGATATTATCGCTCCTTTCGAATTCAATATTTATAAAAGCGAGGAAACCCTTCTGGCGGAACGGGAAACCGAGGCAGCCAAAGTTCACCCGATTTATAAAGTATCAGACGATCTTAAGTTCAATGCCCAGAAAAATCTCGATTTTATTGTTCAGATCTTTATCAATAGCCGAGATTTGATTGACGACAATGTTGTGAGAAACAAACTTCAGCAAAATGGCTATCTGCTTACACCAAACACGATAAATTATCTGCTGGATGAGACCAAAAGAAACAATATCTATAATTATCTAACTGAAGAATTTACCAGAATCTTTGATATCGGAATTTATCCGAACAACTATCCATATCAGAAAATTGAAATATCAAAAGGAAATAGGATTTTTGAGTATTCCCTTTCCAGACTGTATTCTTTGCAGGAAGCAAAAGAAAAACTGCTTGATAAAATAACAGATCCTGAAATGAAACAGGTGGCAAAAGAACTTGCAGATATTATCCTGCTGGAAAACATCGTCGTCGATAACGAAATGAGCAAACTCGAAAAACAGAAAGCAAGAGAAAGTGTTCCTCTTACTTTGGGCAAAGTACTGAAAAACGAGAAAATAGTCAGTAAGAATCAAAAAGTAACTGCTATTGAAATACTCAAATTAGACTCTATGTTGAAGGCACAGAAAGAACAGAATTTATCAAAAAACAACTTTCAGTTACTAACATCTTCCCTGGGCGTGTTTATCATCTCTTTATTTCTGCTGTATATCTTTAATTCCTTCCTTGGACTATTTTTCCCGGCAGATTTTACCAGTTCTGCCCGTTTTATAATCATCTGCTGTTGTGTTGTCGGTTCAATATTACTTACCATTCTGGTAAACAATATCCTCCAGACTCCGTCACTGATGATTCCGGTCGCTCTGACGGTTTTTATAGTAGCGATCATCTTCAATCCAAATGTCGGGATTCTATATAATTTTATTAATTTCTTTTATGTTGTCCTGTTCCTTAACTGGAGTTTTTTAAATCCGGCAATCCACAGTTTTGCCGCCTTAGCAGGTATAATAGCTTTAAAGAAAATGAAAAGAAAACAGGAGTTTTATCCTCTGGCAGTATATCTGTTTCTATCATTCCTGTTGATCCTTACCTCAGTTACTCTGATCTCATTCGAAACCCTGTCTACATATCTTACTCAATTACTTTTTGGATTTATTTCTATCCTGATAACTATCATGGGTATTGTATTACTGATTCCTTTGATCGAGAGAAAGTTGAATCTGGCAACAAAACAGATCCTGCTTGAATTACTTGATTTTGAAAATCCGCTGTTAAAGAAGATGTCCATCCAGACACCCGGAACATATCATCATTCTCTGATCGTGGGCAACCTTGCCGAAAGCGCTGCCGAAGCTGTTGGAGCAAATCATCTGTTAGCACGGGTCGGCAGTTACTATCATGATATTGGTAAAACTGAAAACCCTCAGCTTTTCATTGAGAACAATCCGAAATCGAGTGATCTTCACGATCAGATGCTTGCTAACGAAAGTTCGTTAATGATCCGCAGACATATTCAGGATGGGATCAATCTTGCCCGAAAATATAATTTACCTCAACCGGTAATCGATATCATCGAACAACATCATGGAACCGGACAAATTAAGTTTTTTTTCAACAAGGCACAGGAAACAAATTTAATGATTGATGAAGAGGATTTTTACTATAAAGGTCCCAAACCGAAAACCAAAGAAGCTGCAATCGTTATGATTGCAGATATTGTTGAATCGACTACAAAGTCTCTGGTTGATTTTTCAGAAGACACCATCCGAAAAGTTCTGAACGATACAATTTTTCGTCTGATAAATGAAGATCAACTGACTGATGCCCCTTTGACTATGGCAGAACTGGAAAAAATTAAAACCTATATGCTGCCGATCATCATGGGAGTTTACAGAAAACGCCTTGAATACCCCGAAAATTAACGGAATTTTATTTGATAATAAGACATCCCGAAAAATTGATGTCAACCTGTTTGTCAGAGTCAGAGATCTACTGTTATCAAATCAGGAGATGTCTTCGCAAGATCAAGTATCCGTGCTGCTGGTAGAAGATGAAACGATAGCCATTCTCAATCAGAAATTTCTGGGAAGAACCGGGAAGACAGACGTGATCTCTTTCCCATGTGATTTTCCGGAAATCAACTTTTTAGGTGATATAATAATTGACATCCAGGTAGCTGATCTGCAAAAGGGAATGAGAAGTCTGGAGACAGAGCTTCAATTTCTTTTTCTGCATGGGATTTTGCATCTTCTGGGCTATGATCATCTGGGCAGTTTCAAGCAGAATCAAATGAAGGAAAAAGAGAATTATTATCAAACACATATTATGAGGTTCAGTTGAGAGAGATATCGATCAGTTTCTTAGTTCTTATTATCTTTGGCTTCCTGATTCTATCAGCCTTTTTTTCCGGTTCAGAAACGGCTTTTTTTTCCCTGACCAAGATCCAGTTGAAGAAACTGGAGAAAAACAGAACATCACGAATCAGACGAATTTTCAGATTGCTCAAGAACCCGAGAGAATTGCTGATCATTATTCTGTTGGGCAATACGATAGTAAATGTGGCTGCTTCTTCAACAGCAGCACTGATCGCGATCAGGATCGGGGATAAGATTGTAAACCCGAAGAATCAACCTGTGATAATATTTCTCGAAATCATGATCATGACTTTTCTGCTCTTGCTCTTCGGTGAAATAAGTCCTAAACTCTATGCTTTTTCCGCTCCTGTAAAAATCGCCGGATTCAGCGGCTTTATTCTGGAAATGATCAAATATCTCTTCTGGCCTGTGGTAAAAGCTCTTGACCTGATCAGTTATATCTTTTCCAGAAAAAAACCAGCTTCCTCCTCTTCCGGAATAACTTCAGAGGATTTTCGCAATCTGATCAATTCTAAATCGACCCAGAGTTCATTGGAAGAAAATGAAAAGAAGATCATTGCCAGTATCTTTAAATTTTCATCAACAACCGCCCGGGAGATCATGCGCCCGAGAGTAGATATCGTTGCCCTGGAAGTTTCTGAAGGCTTAACGAAACTCAAGAACACTATAATCAGTTGCGGACATTCTAAAATTCCAATTTATAAGAAAAATGTTGATAACATCATAGGAATAATCTATGCGAAGGATATCATCTTAAATCCGGAAAAGCAGACGATCAATTCCCTGTTGCGCCCTTGTCTGTTCGTAACCGAAAATGTTAAAATCCAAAGTCTGCTTAATCAATTCAAGAGTAAGAAGATCCAAATTGCCATTGTTGTGGACGAATATGGAGGTACTTCAGGCTTGATTACGCTTGAGGACATTCTGGAAGAACTTGTTGGTGAAATCATGGATGAATACGACAGGGAAAAACCCATGATCACTAAAATCAATGAGCTGGAATATCAGATAAGCGGCATGTACTCTATCTCCGATCTCAACCAGAGATTTTACCTTGATCTTGACGAAGAAGAATATGCCAACCTGGCTGAGCTTCTCTTTGATAAACTCAACAAAGTACCACATGAAAATGAAACCTATATCTATAAAGACAGAATTCAGTTCACCATCACCAATATTAAAGCACAGCGGATCAACGAAATCAGGATGAAAATCCTGGACAATTATGAGATCAGTCCGGACTAATCTTGTTCTGCTGCTATCCGTACTATTCTGCGCTCCAGAGGCTGCTGAAAGGATCAAGCTTTCTATTACCTATTTATCTTTACCTGTTGTCAGAGTAGAAATCAGTGATGCTGATAATCAGTTGAAAGTAACAGCCAGATCAACTGCACTTGCTTCATTAGCACATAAAATGGACAATGAATACACCGTTATTTATCAGGATGATTACCTCCCTGTCCGTTATCGTAAACAAATCAGGCAAAGTGATTATCAGGAAGATAGAGAGACAAGTTATGATCGGAACAGCCTTGAAGCGAGAAGAATTAGCTTTATTGATCCGGGAAAAAATGTCACCTACGAGATAAAAAAAACTTCCAGAGATTTTTTTTCGGCACTCTACTATCTGCGTAATAATTTAGAGACTCAAGGCAGCAATCTCTGGCTTGATGCCGGATCATGCATCTGGGAAGCATCTTATAGATATCTGGGAACTGTAAAAATCAATTCTTGCCTTGGTAGAATCGAATGTCTCCATATCAAATTGAATTTTAAGAAAATAAATCCTGACGAAAGTGAAAGAAGTGATATGCTGACGAATAACCTGGTAAATGAAAAAGTAGCGCTAGAATTCTGGCTTAGTAACGATCAATACAGAATCCCCGTAAAAGCAAAGTTTCAGATGAAACCATTTCCGGTAATCTGGAGACTGGATGAATGGTCAAAATAAAATAAAAATCCACAAAATTGCATTCTTCTGCTGGTCTGCTCTGATCCTTGTATTAACTTCGATACCAAGGTTTACTGTCAGTTCAGAAAATATCCTGGGTATCGATAAATTAGCCCATTTTTTGTTGTATTTCGTTTTAGGTTATCTGTATATCCACAGTTTTAATATTGATAATCACAGGCATCAGATAAGAGATCTTCTGCTGTTCGCCGTTTTTCTGCCGTTAATTGATGAAGTACATCAAATCCCGATTCCAGGCAGGTTTTTTTCCTGGTGGGATGTTTTAGCCGATATCTCCGGTCTGCTGGCAGTAATCCTGATCCTGAAGCTTCACAAAACGGAAAGCTGATTTTCTCTGATCAATCAGCTTTCACCCGTTTAAGCGTGATCACTATTTCAAACTTGAAAGGCGGTTTTTGCCAGATCTGTTTGTCCAGATATAATTGAGGATTTTCCATGATCTGTTCTTCACTTACTTCTTCAACTTTCTTTTCATCGTTGAGAATCCAGTACTTCTTTTCTTCCTGTTTACTAACAGTTTTTGCAGTTGGCATAATTTCTCCTGATATTTTGTATTCGGGATGTTCATTAATATATTCCAGCAGCATTTCATAAGAAATAGTCGCCTTATAAATACTGCATTTATGCTCGCAGCTGGCAGCACAGACAATAAGATCGGTGAACTGCTTGTTCAGAGGGCAGATCACTAGATTCTTACTCTTTTTTCGATTTTTCAAATCAATCCTTGATCAAATTATATTTGCTGAGAGTCTTCTGCAAAACAGACAGATTTTTATCATTCAGATGAAACAGCGGCAACCGGATTTCATCTGTTATCTTACCCATCATGTGTAATGCAGCTTTCACCGGAATCGGGTTGGTCTCAATAAACAGTGCAGAATTCAGCTCGAGTAACTCAAGATGAATCTGTAAAGCGTCAGTGTATTTATGCTGCTCGCATAAACTGACAAGTTGCCGGATTTCTGCAGGCACGATATTAGCTGTGACAGAAATAACTCCTTTACCTCCGGAGCATAAGACAGCATAATTAAGATCATCTTCTCCTGAGAGCACACTGAAATCTTCGTCTGCATCTCTGACAATCCTGGAAATTTTGGTAAGGTCTCCGCTGGCTTCCTTGATCCCGATGATACTACTGCATTCTTCTGCCAATTTTAGAAGTGTTTCACTGCTGATATTAACTCCGGTTCTGCCGGGAACATTATAAATAATCAAAGGTATATCGGTATGATCGCTGACAGCCTTGAAATAGTGATATAAGCCCGTTTGATTTGGTTTATTGTAATATGGGGTGATCACAAGGGCAGAATCGGCTCCCCAGCTCTGGGCTCTCTCCGTTGCAGCCAGAGTATGAGAAAGGTTATTGGTCCCGGTACCCACCATAACGGGAATTTTCCCTTTACATCGGGCAATACCGAAGCGAATAAATCGCTCTTTTTCATCTCCGGCAAGTGCTGGTGACTCACCGGTTGTTCCGCATAATAAAATCCCATCTGTTTTATTTTCGATATGAAAATCAAGCAGCAATTCGAAGGCATTGTAATCAATCTCATTATTTTTAAAAGGTGTAACCAGGGCAACATAAGAACCCTTTATCATGATCCCTCCTTTACTTAAACCTTAAAACCTGTTTGCCGCCAGGCTTCTGCCAGAATAATCGAAACACTGTTGGCAAGATTGAACGATCTGATCTTATCAGACATCGGAATCCTCAATGTCTGCTTCTGGAAGCGATCGAGTATATTTTCCGGTAATCCTTTCGTCTCAGGCCCGAACACAAATATATCACCCAAGGCAAATGCTCTGTCTGAGTAAATCCCGCTACCCTTGGTCGAGCAAAAATATATGTTTTGATCTGAATATTTTTCCAGAAAAGACTCAAAATCAGAATGAATTACTGGATTTACCTGATCCCAGTAATCTAATCCTGCTCTTCTCAGATATTTATCATTTATCAAAAACCGCATCGGTTTGATGATATGAAGCTGAGCATCCATCCCCAGACACAGTCTGCCGATATTACCCGTATTGGCAGGTATTTCAGGTTGATAAAGCACAACCCTGAAGGTTAATCCTTCATTATCCTCTGCCATTTTTCCAACCAGTTTCTACTGTATCTCTGCTGATTCTTAATGCTTATTTCTGAAGTATAATCCTGACTAGGCAGAGAAATGCTGTTAAACGGTTCAGGCAGGCTGATACCTTCCACGACCGGTAACATCCAGATACTTCTCGGGATCAGTTCCTGAAACTCTTTGCTCAGAAGATATTCCATCACCTGCAGAGAAAGTTCTATATTCTCAGATTTACTGTAAATACCCATACCTTTGATAAAGGTAAATCCACCTTCTCTGGGTATGATATAATCCATATTGTCTATGCTGTCTACAAATGTATGATATAGTGGAATCGTGGATAAAGCCAGGATCAGATCTGCCTGTTTGGCAAGAAACATTGTATAACCTTCATCAAAATCCTGACAGGTTCGAAAAATATTTTCTTTAACACTCCGCCAGAAATGCCCGTAGCCGTTTTCTCCGAAAGCTGCAACAGACCAGATCAGAGTAGCTTTACCCAGACTGGTGTGAGCAGGATCATAAAAGATCATTTTATTTTTCCAGATTCCATCCTGGATCTCACCAAAAGTAACGGGTGGATTATTCAGTTTTCTGCGATCATAAATAAAGGCCATCTGGCTATGCGCAAATGGTATAAAACGTTTTTGCTTGTCTATAACCAACTGCGTTTTAATCCGTTCAACAGGAAATTCTGAATTCTCCCTGAGCAGATTTTTCCCTATCAGAAGAGGAAAGACTGTATTATCAATCCCAATTATCAGATCGACCTCAGATATACTGTCCGATTCAGCTTCAAGCTTCTCCAGAATAGCTAAGCCATCAGAAAAGAAAGTCGTGAATATTGTGCAGTCAAGCTTCTTTTCCAGATCATTCAGAATATGCTGCCAGGAATTTTTATCCAGACAATTCACTGTCAGATAAAGATTGAGAGTATTTTGCCGTGGACCATATTCTTTTCTTGGTTGCTGCTGGCAACCTGCCAGCAGAACAACTGCTGTAATCAGTAAAATGGTTTTATACATTACATTCCGCCAAAAAGCAAAGCTGCTACAATGAAATCCATGATCAGGATCAATATGGATGAATAGACAACTGTGAGAGTAGCAACACGTCCGACACCTTCGGCGCCTCCTCTTGTTTTGCTGCCTGCGAAACATCCGACGGTTGTGATTATCAATCCAAAAAATAAAGCTTTCACCAGACCTCCCCAAAGATCAGATGGAAGAAAATATTCTCTCATATTATGGAAAAAACTGTAGGCATTTACCCCATATTTAAAAACAGACAGAAAAAAAGCTGCAAAAATCCCGATCACATTACCATAGACAGTTAGTAAAGGGACCATCAAAGCACCGGCTAATACCCGGGGCAAATAGATATAATCATAAGGATCAACAGCCATGGTTTCAAGAGCTTCTATCTGCTCGCTTACTCGCATCGTACCAATTTCGGCAGCAATGGAAGCTCCCACTTTTCCGGATAAAACCAGAGCAGTAAGTACTGGTGCCAGCTCGATCATTGTCGATTTGCCTACCAATACTCCAATCAGACTTTTGGGAATGTACCCGCTGGTTTGATATGATGCCTGAACCGAGGTTACCATTCCGGTAAAACCGGCAGTTACAGATATCAGCAGAAGAGAATCATAGCCAATTCTCTTCATCTGTCGCAGGATCTCATCAAATCTTTTGAATATATTTCTTAAATATAAAAATATATTCAAGTTGAAAACAATATATTCACCGATGATCAGGAAGAAACCTGCCAGAAAACCTGAACTAGTTATCATAAGTGGATAAATTATCAAAGGTTGTGGTCTCTTTGAAAAACTTCAGATTAACTGTTCCCAGAGGTCCATGTCTGTTTTTACTGATAATGATATCTGCCTGTCCCCTTTTTTCACTCTCTTCATTATAAACTTCTTCACGATAGATAAAGATGACAACATCGGCATCCTGTTCGATGGCACCGGATTCCCGCAAATCAGCCAGCATGGGGATAGGCGGGTTTCGCCCCTCAACAGCTCTGTTAAGCTGAGATAAGGCAATGATCGGCAGATTCAGCTCTTTTGCCAGGATCTTCAGTGAGCGGGAAATATCAGCTATTTCCTGCTGCCGATTCTCTTTTCTGCTTTTGGATGACATAAGCTGAATATAATCGATAATCAGCAGATCCAAGCCTTTAATCTGAGCTTTCAGCCGTCTGGTTTTTGCCCGGATATCAAGCATGGTGTTAGCTCCGGTATCATCAATGAAAATCGCTTTTTCTGAGAGCCTTTCAGCCAGCTCTGTCAAGGTCAGGATCTTTTTTTCATCCATCCCGAAACCTTTGAGCATGGTATCCATACTCACCGATTTATCAGCCCCAAGTTTTCTGGTGGCAGAGCTTAGCATCCTCATCAGACACTCTTCATTCTCCATTTCCATGGTGAAGATTCCAACTTTTTTATCATGATCCCAGGCAGCATTAAG
>JAFGMF010000080.1 GCA_016927675.1 Candidatus Cloacimonadota bacterium | reverse complement strand
CCGTGTTCGCCCGGAATATAAGGTCTTCTTTCAAAAGAACATTTATCGGTATTACACCTTGCTCCTTTCAGAAACAGTTTAGTTCCTTCTCTTCGGCATAGTTTACATGAAGATGCAGTATATCTTGCCATAATATTTCCTTTTTATATTCTTCTTACCTTTCTTGGTCGGCATCCGTTATGAGGTATGGGTGTAACATCTTTAATCATTAGAATTTGCAGACCGTTAGCATCGAGTGATCTGATAGCAGCTTCTCTTCCACCGCCGGGACCTTTAACAATGACAACAACTTTGTTGATTCCCATTTCCAAAGCAGTTTTAGCAACTTCTTCTGCTGCCAGCTGGGCAGCAAAGGGTGTACTTTTCTTTGAGCCCTTGTAACCAATTTTACCGCCGCTTGACCATGTTATTGTATTTCCCGCTTTATCGGCGAGGGAGACAATTGTATTATTAAAGCTTGAGTGAATATTAGCTATACCCTCGTTAAAGGATACTCGTACCCGTTTTTTCTTGGTTCTTCGAGCTGTAGTTTTTTTTGCCACTCTGACCCCCTATTTCTTCTTGCCGGTCACCGAACCTTTTTTACGGCCACGGCGTGTTCTGGCATTAGTATGTGTTCTCTGACCTCTTACGGGCATTCCTCTTTTGTGTCTCAAACCCCGGTAGCAGCCAATTTCCATAAGTCTTTTAATATCCATAGCTACCTGTGTTCTGAGTTCACCTTCAACCACATATTCAGCCTGAATAATATCTCTTAGGGTCTTTTCTTCTTCAACGGTAAGGTCTTTTACCCTTTTACTTTCATCAATACCGGCTTTTGCCAGTATCTTCTCTGAACGCGATCTCCCGATACCGTAGATATACGTTAATCCTACGATAATTCTTTTGTCCTTGGGTAATTCAATTCCTGATATATGAGCCAAGTTATATCCTCCTAGAAATTATTCCCTATCCCTGTCTTTGTTTATGTTTGGGATTAACGGGACAGATAACTCTGATTATACCTTTTCTTTTAATGATCTTGCAATCTTTGCAGATCCTACGTACTGATGCTCTAACTTTCATCATCCGCTCCTATTTATACCGATAAGTGATTCTTCCCCTGTTCAGATCATAGGGTGAAAGCTCCACTTTAACTTTATCACCCGGAAGTATCCGGATATAATGCATTCTCATTTTTCCTGAACTATGAGCAAGGATCTCATGTCCATTTTCCAATTCAACCCGGAAAGATGTATTGGGTAGAGCTTCCTTAACTACCCCTTCAACTTCAATTACACCTTCCTTACTCATAATAAACCCACCTTTAACATATCGTTAAGATCTCAGGTTCATCTTTCGTTATTAATATCGTATGCTCAAAATGAGCCGATAAACTACCGTCTGCAACAAAAAATTCCCATCCAGATTCTTTCACTCTGTTTGTACCAATATTAACCATCGGTTCGATAGCCAGGGTCATACCTTCTCGTAACCTTGGTCCTCTATCGGCTAAACCATAGTTCGGTATGATTGGTTCTTCATGCAATTTACGTCCAATCCCATGCCCTGTAAGGCTATCGGCAATATAGTATCCACTCTCTGTGATAAAAGATCCTATCGCGTAGGAAATATCTCCTACTCTGGCACCAGATCTTGCTTTTTTTATGCCACGAATGAGTGCTTCCTGTGTGATTTTCATCAGCCTTTCCGCCTGCAAAGAGATTTCGCCAACTTCATAAGTTCTGGCAGCATCACCGTAAAACCCATCTTTACAGACTCCCACATCTATCCCGATAATATCACCCTCAATAAGAATATTACGCGAGGATGGAATTCCATGGACGATACAGGAATTAACAGATGCGCAGATAGCAGAAGGAAACGGCTGTAATCCATCCACCTGATATCCCTTAAAAGCAGGAATTCCACCTTCCTGACGAATCAGGTCTTCCGCAAAACGATCCAGCATTTCAGTGGAAACACCAGGTTTTACCCGATATTCCATTTCCTTAAGCAGTAAAGCTACAATTCTGTTACTTTCCCGCATTTTGCTTATTTCTTCTGAATTTTTAACCGGGATCATTTATTTAAACACCACTATTATATTTAACAAAAGAACTGACCTTAACCTCTACGTCCCCGGAGTTTCCCTTTCTTCATAAACCCTTCGTAGTGCCTCATCACCAGATGAGATTCTATCTGCTGAAGTGTATCAAGAGCGACACCGACAATAATGATCAAACCGGTTCCACCGAAATAGAAAGGAAGGTTAGACCATTTTGACATAAATTCAGGCAGAACAGCTACAAAGGCAAAAAAGACAGCTCCCGGTAAAGTAATTCTGACAAGAACATTATTGATGTATTCAGCCGTTTTCTTCCCGGGTTTTCTTCCCGGAATGAAACCGCCATACTTTTTCATGTTCTCTGCCATCTCAACAGGATTAAGAACCATTGCCGTATAGAAATAGGCAAAGAATATTATCAATCCGACATAAAGGATCGTATATAGAAAAGCGCCAGGTGACAGTAAATTAACGAGAGAGATCATAAAATTACTGTCTTTAAAAAAGGTCGCAATCGTGCGGGGAAACATAATGATTGACTGGGCAAAAATAATCGGAATCACACCGGCAGTATTCACTTTTAAGGGAATGTGTGTGCTCTGTCCACCGTAAACTTTACGTCCGATGATCCTTTTTGCATATTGAACGGGAATTTTGCGGTTAGCTTCGGTAATCAAAACAACCGAGGCAGTTACAGCGATCATGATAATCAGAACAAATACTGCCATGAAAATTGACATGGCTCCGGCTTTGATCATCAGATACATATTCCAGAATCCAGCTGGATAACGGGCGATGATACCGGCAAAAATGATCAGCGAGATTCCATTTCCGATACCGTGTTCTGTTATCTGCTCACCCAGCCACATGATGAACATTACTCCCGTAACCATCGTGACAACGCTGGTAAAAGTAAAGATAATACCAGAGTGAGGTACTGCACCTTCTACTACTCTTTGCAGAAACATGCTGATACCTATAGCATTGAATGCAGCTATTAAAACGGTACCGTAACGTGTATACTGGTTTATCTTTTTCTGTCCTTCGGCTCCTTCTTTCTTAAGTCTTTCGAAAAAAGGTAATACGCCACCCAGAAGCTGGATAACAATCGATGTGGTGATATAAGGCATTATTCCCAAGGCGAAAACAGAAGCTCTCCCGAGATTTCCTCCTACAAAAAGGTCAAACATCCCGAAAATATTGCCGCCCTGACTAGAAGCACCACCCAGGAAATCCTTCAATGCAGAAGAGTTGATGCCGGGAATCGGAATAAAACTACCCAGCCTGTAGATGATCAAAATCAATGCTGTATAGAGGATTTTTCTCTTTAAATCCGGTATTTTGAAAACATTACTGATTCCCTGTAACACTTTATACAACCTCCGCTATGCCACCAAGTTTTTCAATGGTCTCTTTAGCCGTTCTGGAAAAAGCATTTGCCTTCACTGTTATTTTCTTGTCAAAATCTTTGGAATTTTTAGCCAGTATTTTAACAGGCGCTTTTTCATTAGCTTTTGCTTTTCTGATCAAGTTCAGGTCTTCCAGCCTGGGAATATCAAAAACGGTTTCATCGATTTTCTGTAAAACACTCAAATTCACGATTCTGACATTCTCTCTGAAAATATTAGTAAACCCTCTTTTGGGAACCCTTCGCTGCAAAGGCATCTGTCCACCTTCGAACCAGGCAGGAATATTTCCCCCGGCACGTGATTTCTGACCCTTATGACCTTTACCGGAAGTTCCGCCTACACCAGATCCCTGTCCTTTGCCAAGTCTTTTCTTATGTCTTTTAATTTTTGGTTTTTCAATATTATGAAGATCCATCATTATCTCCTTGGACTACTTATCTGTTTCCGCTTTTTTAGGGCGTCTGGTTGTGGTCGATGATTTAGGAGCTGCTTTACCGGCAGCAGTTTTTGCAGTAGTAGTCGTTTTCTTTTCCTTGCTTATCTTGCTTTTGGGGGATGCAACTTTTTTCTCCGGCTTAGCTGCTGTTTTTTGTGGAGCAGCTTTTGTTTTCGCCGTGCTTTTTGTTTTTCCGGCTTCAACTTCGGGTTCTGGTTTCAGGTTAATTTTTTCAGCTTTAACTGTTTTTTCATCAACCGGTTCCATTATCTTCTTTTCAGTTACTTTTTCGGTTGTTTTTTTTGCAGCTACAGATTTTGAAGAAGCAGCCTTTTCCTTGATTTCTTCAACACTTATCAAATGAATGACTTTATTGATCATGCCTCTGATAACAGGATTATCATCATGTATACGGGATCGACTGATTTTCCCCAGGCCGAGCGCTGCAATAGTTCTTTTCTGATCTTCCTTACGATTAATTATACTGCGGATCTGGGTAACTTTAAGTTTCATGTTTTACCTCCTGACCCGTTAATTCGGACACAGTTTTATTTCGGAGTCTGGCTACCTGAGAAATTGTTCTAAGGTTTTTCAAGCCGTTCACAGTTGCTTTTACCACATTTGCCGGGGTATTAGAACCGAGGGATTTGGTTAGAATATTCTCTACGCCGACTGCTTCGAGGATACCTCTGGCAGGTCCTCCGGCAATAACTCCAGTACCTTGTGATGCAGGTCGAAGCATGATGATGCTTGCTCCGAAGCGACCGGTGATTTCGTGAGGAATAGTACCATGAACAAGTGGAACATAAAACATGTTTTTGCCGGCTTTCTCTTTTGCTTTTCTGATGGCATCAACAATTTCGTTCGCCTTGCCAGTACCTACTCCCACTCGGCCCTCTTTATTACCGACAACTACTGTTGCGTTAAAGCTGAAATTTCTACCACCCTTAACCACTTTAGCTACTCGATTAGTATCTATTATTTTTTCTACTGCAAATTCAGGTTCATTTGACATCTTATTCTGAGGTTTCAAGTATAATCCTCCTTAAAATTCCAATCCAGCTTTGCGGGCACCTTCTGCGAAGGCTTTGACTCTGCCGTGATAAAGGTATCCATTTCGATCGAAACATATTTTTTTAATTCCCTGATTGATAGCTTTTTCACCCAATTTTAAACCTGCAGCAAAACTTTGCTCGGTTTTTTTCTTGGATGTATCAATCTTTTCTTCTTTAGCTATTGTTGAAAAAGAAACCATCGTTTTCCCGGATTGATCGTCGATTATCTGTCCGTAAATATTCTGGACGCTGCGAAAAACAACCAGACGAGGTCTTTCTTCAGTTCCGGATATCTTTTTTCTGATCGCTTTCACGCGTCGTTTACGCGCCATTTCTTTCTTATAGGTTATAGATTCTTTTTTTCTCATTTCATTCTCCCTGCTTACTGATTTTAAGCAGCACCAGCCTTAGATACTATTCTTACACGTTCATCCTTCCAGCGAATACCTTTACCTTTAAAATTAGGAGCTGGGGGACGGCAATGTCTAATTTCTGCAGCAAATTTACCGACTTCTTCTTTATTAATACCAGAGACCGTAACAACTGCTTGAACGCCAAGAGGACCCTGCTCACGTCGAGGGACTGTTTGAGCTTCAACTTGAAGATTTTCAGGGATTTCCAGCATAATATCATGGGAAAACCCGACACTGAGCTTAATCCATGGTCCAATAACCTCTGCAGCATATCCTGTACCGATCACCTGTAAGGTTCTTGTATATCCTTCCGTAACACCAATGATCATATTATTGACCAATGCTCTTACCAATCCATGGAATGCTTTTTTCTGACTGCTGTCATCATTTCTGTCTATTTTAACTTGACCATCTTTTATTTCCAGGGATATTCCATCAAAAAGAGGACATTCAAGAGTTCCCTTGTTGCCTGTAACGACAACTTTGTCATCTTTTTTATCGATCTTGACACCCTGGGGAACAACGATCGGTTTTCTACCAATTCTGGACATTAAATCCTCCTACCAAACCTTACAGATATATTCACCACCGACCTTTTCTGCACGAGCCTGGCGGTCTGTCATAACTCCACGGTTAGTGGATAAAATGGCACAACCTGTGTTATTAAATACGGAGGGAAGATTCTGAGAGTTTGAATAGACTCTCAGTCCGGGTTTACTAATCCTTTTAATCCCTGTTAAGACTGGTTGTCCCGTATTCGTATAACGAAGATTGATAAAGATCTGTTTACGTACTATCTTTTTTGTTCTATCTCTGTCTACCAGCTCATAGCTGTTAATAAAATTTTCATCCGCCAGAATTCTGACGATCGCTTCATTAACATTACTATGATTGATAGTAACTATTTTATGATTTGCTCTGTAAGCATTTCTGATTTTCGAGATAGCATCAGCTATTGGATCTGTTAAACTCATTCCAACTCCTTTTTACCAGCTTGCCTTTTTTATGCCGGGAATTTGGCCTTCTGAAGCAAGCTTTCTGAAGCAAATTCTGCAAACCCCAAAATCACGCATATAGGCGCGAGAACGACCACACAACTTACAGCGGGTATATTTTCTTGTGGAAAATTTCGGTGTTCGCGACTGTTTTATAATCATCGATTTTTTAGCCAAAATGACTCCTTTATTACTTCTACTAATTCTTCTTAAATGGCATGCCCAGAATACGAAGAAGTTCTCTTCCTTCTTCATCATTTCTGGCAGTGGTAACAATGGATACATTCAAACCACGTACAGCATCAATCTTATCATATTCAATTTCCGGAAAAACAGTCTGCTCTTTGATCCCCATGGAAAAGTTTCCCCTTCCATCAAAAGATTTCAGAGTTAATCCCCGGAAATCGCGGACTCTGGGGATTACAATGCTGATCAGACGATCCAGAAATTCATACATTATCTCACCCCGTAAGGTTACCATACAACCTATCGGCATACCTTTACGAAGTTTGAAATTTGAAATAGAACTTTTAGCTTTGGTAATAACCGGCTTCCTTCCGGTAATCTGTGTCAAATCTTTTACTGCGTTATCAAGTATCGCTTTATTCTGGGTTGCAATCCCCACTCCCATGTTGATAGATATCTTCTGTATTTTGGGAACCTGGTGAACATTATCATAATTGAAATGCTTCATCAATGCGGGAATAATTTCTTCTTTATATTTATCTTGCAGACGGTTCATTCCCAACTCCTTTAAATCTCATCCCCGGATTTTTTGCAAACTCGTTTTCTGGTATCACCAATGTCTTTGAATACCGCTCGAGTTACATCTCCAAGCTTCTCATTAAAAATTTTTACATTAGAAACATGAATCGGAGATTCTTTTTCTATTATTCCACCCTGAGGATTTTGCTGCGTAGGTCGAGTATGTTTCTTAACAAAATTTACTTTCTCTACAATCACTCTCTCAGTCTGGGGAAAAGCCTTGAGAACCTTTCCCTTTACACCTCTGTATTTCCCGGAGATTACTACTACCGTATCTCCTTTTTTTACTCTCATCTTGTTATTAATTTTCTTCTGATTCTTAATCATATGATCTCCTAAAGCACTTCAGGTGCCAGCGAGATAATCTTGGTAAAGTGTTTTTCTCTAAGTTCACGGGCTACAGGTCCGAAAATACGGGTTGCAACTGGTTCCCCTCGATCATCTATGATTACGGCAGCATTATCCTGAAAACGCACATATGTTCCGTCCTTACGTCTAACTTCCTTATGAGTTCTGACGATTACGGCTTTTTCAACTGAACCTTTCTTGATCTTCCCATTGGGGATGGCTGATTTGATAGCCACAACAACTATGTCACCAAGACTGGCATAGCGTCTTTTAGATCCTCCGGGAACTTTAATACACATCGCTTTCTTAGCGCCTGAATTATCTGCTACTGTCAATATTGTCTGAGCTTGGATCATTTCAGACTCCTTATTTACTTCTTTCGATTATTTTGTTAAGTGTCCAGCGCTTTTCACGACTGAGAGGTC
The DNA here is from genome assembly GCA_016927675.1 of Candidatus Cloacimonadota bacterium. Classification (GTDB taxonomy): domain Bacteria; phylum Cloacimonadota; class Cloacimonadia; order Cloacimonadales; family TCS61; genus JAFGMF01. The sequence goes on along the minus strand of JAFGMF010000080.1, from coordinate 4,994 downwards.
TGCATTCCTTGATCTCAACATAATCTCCCAGCTTGCATTCATTCTGCTCATCATGAGCTTTAAAATTCTTGTTTCTCCGTACTATTTTTTTATATAAGGGGTGCTTAAACTGTCTCTGGACCTTTACCACAATCGTTTTATCCATTTTATCACTGATAACCACACCCGATTTAACTACTTTTCTTTCAATAGCCATTCTTACCTCTAATTAGTAGAGCCAGTTCCGGCTCTTTCTGTTAATAAAGTCTTGATCCTGGCAATGTCCCGTTTAACATCTTTTAATCGCATTGGATTTTCCAGCTGATTCAATCCCAGCTGAAATCTGAGATTAAAGACCTCTTCCTTAAAATCAGATAACTTCTGCTCAAGTTCTTCATTACTTAATTCTCTTAATTCTGTCATTTTCATATCTCGATACCTTCCCGAGTAATCATCTTGGTAATGATCGGCAATTTATGCCCTGCTAATCTGACGGCTTCTTTAGCCAGATCAAGGTCTACACCTTCAAATTCAAACATGATTCTACCGGGTTTGACTACAGCGACCCAGTATTCAGGAGCACCTTTCCCTTTACCCATCCTGGTTTCAGCAGGTTTTTTCGTGACCGGCTTATCTGGAAAAATTCTGATCCAGAGCTTTCCGGTACGTTTCATCTTTCTGGTGATGGCAACACGAGCTGATTCAATCTGTCGACTGGTTATCCAGCCAGTTTCGAGAGCTACCAATCCGTAATCCCCAAAATTCAATGTACTGCCCCGGTAAGCCAAACCACGACGTCGACCTTTTTGGACTTTTCTATATTTTACTTTTTTGGGTGCTAACATTTTCCCATCTCCCCTTAGTTAAGAATATCGCCTTTGTAGATCCAGACTTTGATCCCGATAATTCCATAAGTAGTAGTAACTTCCGTCAGTGCATAATCAATATCCGCCCTGAGTGTATGCAGCGGAGTTCTTCCTTCATGATAGCGTTCGGTACGAGCCATTTCGGCTCCGCCAAGACGTCCTGAACACTGAACTTTTATCCCCTGCGCGCCATTCCGCATTCCATTTCTTAAGGCAAACTTCATGGCTCTTCGGAAAGATACTCTCTGCTTCAGTTGCCGACCTATTTCCATCCCTACAAGGGCAGCATCCAGCCAGGGATTTTTAATTTCCTGAACATTAACAAAGACGCTGATCTGAGAATCACGATTTTTATTGACCAGGACTGTCAGTTCATTTCTCAGCTTCTCGATCTCCGCGCCCTTACGGCCTATCACCTGTCCGGGTCTGGCAGTATGGATATCAACGGTTATTGACTTTGTTTTTCTGGATATTATCAGTTTGGAGATCATCGCATCATTCATTTTATTTTTAATATATTTCTTGACTTTCAGATCTTCATGAAAACTATCTAAATATTCCTGCTTTTCAGCGAACCAGATTGAATCACATTCTTTATTAATTCCGATTCTGTATCCGACTGGATTGACTTTCTGACCCAAAGTTTCCTCCTACTCTTTATCCATGATTTCTAGTGTTATATGGCAGGTTCTGCGTCTGACGACTGTAGCTCTGCCATGTGCCCGTGGTCTGTATCTTTTCATAATCGGACCATCATCTGCAAAAACTTTGCTGACCACCATGTTATCGGTCATGGATTTACCTTCCTTGACCGTGGCATTGGCAACTGCAGAATTGAGCAGCTTGGCAACATTATGTGCTACTCGTTTCTTCGAAAAAGTTAGTATCTCCTGGGCTTCCGGCACGCTTTTACCTCTAATCAGGTCCAGAACAAGTCTGGCCTTACGCGCTGAGCCTCTTAAATTTCGAACTCTGGCTATTGCATGCATTACTCTAGCTCCCTTCTAAAATTTCCTATTTTTTCTTGGTTTTATCCTTATGGCCGCGAAAAGTCCTGGTTGGAGAAAATTCTCCTAATTTATGACCGACCATATTTTCACTGACATACACCGGAACGAACTTTCTGCCGTTGTGAACAGCGAAGGTATGCTCAACGAATTTTGGCAAAATCGTGGATCTTCTGGACCAGGTTTTTATTACCTGTTTTTTGGTGTCTGCATTCAGGGCATCAACTTTACTTTCCAGATGCTGATCAACAAAAGGTCCTTTTTTAATTGAACGAGCCATTGTCCTACCTAATCCTTATCTTTTATTTTTCTTTGCTTTAATGATGTATCTGTCTGAATACTTATGCACTTTACGGGTTTTTCCACCCTTGGCAAGTACTCCCCAGGGAGATACAGGGTGTCCGCCGCCAGAAGTTTTCGCTTCTCCACCACCCATAGGATGATCAATTGGATTCATGGCAACGCCTCGAACTGTCGGCCGAATTCCGAGCCATCTTTTACGACCTGCTTTACCGAGAACAATCGAACTGTGGTCAACATTCCCGACCTGACCGATAGTGGCAAAACATTCCTTGCGCAGAAAATGAACATCTCCTGATGGCATTCTGACATGAATATAGTCACCTTCTTTTGCAATCAGCTGACCATAGGTTCCAGCACTTCGGGCAAGCTGTCCGCCCCGACCCGGTTTAAATTCAATATTATGAATGATCGATCCCAGCGGGATCTTCTCCATTGGCAGCGCATTTCCGACTCTGATCTCAGATTTGATCCCGGATTTCACGATATCACCAACCTTGATCCCAAGTGGTGCCAGTATATAGCGTTTCTCTCCGTCTACATAATGTAGAAGAGCTATTCTTGAGCTGCGGTTAGGATCATATTCGATAGCTGCAACTTTTGCCGGAATATCGTGTTTATCGCGTTTGAAATCGATAATACGATAATGCCTTTTATGACCCCCACCCCGGTGTCTACAAGTAATTCTACCCTGGTTATTCCTACCGGCTTTCTTGGAAAGAGGTTTCAGGAGAGATTTCTCAGGTTCACTTTTTGTGATCTCTTCGAAAGTTGAACCGGTACGATAACGCATCGTCGGAGTGATCGGTTTATACTTCTTAATACCCATGATAATTCCTCTTATTCTTATTCAAAATCAGATATACTGTCACCAGCTTTTAGTTTTACGATTGCCTTCTTCCAGTCAGCCCGTTTTCCTGTATAGCGTCCCATTCGCTTTACCTTCCCACGCTGTCTGATCGTATTAACGCTGAGGACATTAACATTAAATATCTTCTCAATTGCTTTTCTGATCTCTATCTTGTTGGCATTCAAACTAACCCTGAAGGTATAGCAGTTATTCATATTCTTTTGTTGTGTCGATTTCTCTGTAACAAGCGGAGCTATGATGATTTCTCTGAATTCTCTCATGATGCAAATACCTCCTTCATTTTTTGCAGAGCTTCTACAGTTATGATCAGGTAATTACTCTTAAGAATTTCGTAGGCATAGATACAGTCTGCTCTATCCATTGCTACTTGAGGAATATTAGAAAAGGATTTAACAACTTTCGGATCGCTGCCATCGATTATGATCAAAGGTCGCGCATTTTCAGGAAGAATCTTGTTGAGCAATTCCTGAGCAGTTTTAGTGCTGGCATGATCAAAATTTAAAGATTCAAGAATAACAACCTGTTCATCTTTCGCCCTTTTACTTAAGGCAAGTTTCAAGGCTAATCTCTTTTTCTTTTTGGGTATTTTGCGATACCAGTCTTTATTTTTGGGACCAAAAGCGTTTCCACCGCCTACCCTTAACGGTGTACGCAGATTTCCAGGACGGGCATTACCTGTGCCTTTCTGTCGGTACAATTTGCGGCTGCTACCATTAACCTCTGCTCTGCTTTTTTTATAGTTTGTCCCCTGACGCTGATTAGCTCTGAAGATATTGATTATTTCATAAAGAAGAGCTTTAGGGTTTTTTGCTTCTACCTGAAACAACTCGGCAGGTAATTCCGTTTTCCCGATTTCCTCTCCCTGAACTGAATATTTATTTACTTCCAACATCCATATACTCCCGATTATAACTCTTTTCTCAACAATAACAGACTGTTGCGATGCCCGGGTACTGCGCCCTTGACCATGATCAGATTTCTTTCCTGATCAATTTTGATCACTTTTAAATTCTTAACAGTAACTTTATCTGTTCCCATATGTCCGGGAAGCTTTTTACCTTTGAAAACACGTGAAGGGGTGGCACATTGACCAATTGATCCCGGACCCCGAAAAGATTCATGCACTCCGTGAGAAGTTTCGAATCCACTAAAATTATGTCTTCTGAAAACTCCTGCAAAACCTTTACCTTTAGAAGTACCCGTTATTTTGAGAATTTCATTTTCGGTAAACATGCTGACATTGAAAATCTCACCCTCTTCAATATCCTTATACAACTTCAACCTGAATTCACGTAAGTATCTGTATGGTTTACTATTGTGTTTTTTGCAATGTCCGACAGCAGATTTATTTTTTCTTTTTTCTTCAACTTCTTCAAATCCGAGCTGAACGGAATCATAGCCATGTTTTTCTTGGGTTTTACGGTGAATAACCCGGCATGGTCCCGCTTGAATTACTGTAACCGGAATCTGCTCTCCATTCTGAGTGAAAATCTGGGTCATTCCGATTTTCTTTCCTATCAATCCGATCATTTCAATCTCCTTTAAGCCTTAATCTCCACGTGTATACCAGCTGGAAGACTTAATTTCTTCAATGCACTGGTAGTTTGTGGAGTGGGATCTACAATATCAAGAAGACGTTTATGAACCAGCATCTCAAACTGCTCTTGTGCCTTCTTGTTCACATGGGGAGATTTCAGAACTGTATAAAGCGATCTTTCCGTAGGTAATGGAATCGGGCCTACTATTTTTGCACCGGTGTTACGGGTGTTTTTAACAATTTCGGCCACAGATTTATCCAGCAGACGGAAGTCGTAGGCTTTTAATTTGATTCTGATTTTATTTTCTGATTTCTGAGCCACATTATCCTCCGTCTATTCAATGATGTCGCTGACAACGCCGGCACCGATGGTGTGACCACCTTCGCGGATAGCATAGCGCAGACCTTTTTCCATGGCGATCGGTGTGATCAAT
>JAFGMF010000079.1 GCA_016927675.1 Candidatus Cloacimonadota bacterium | reverse complement strand
GCTTCTACTTCAGGAACTCGTCTTAATATAGAAACACTCTATATTCAACCCTATTTTTCTGCTTCCGCGGTTTCGGCAGGAGACAGCCAGACCAGAGCTTTCAATCCGGGAGGTCATGCCCATGGCTGGGAGTGGATAGAAAAGATGGATCTGACAGACAAAGCTCATCAGATTGCCGAAGAAGCCATTATCAAAGTAAAAGCAGACAGTTTAGGCGCAGAGGAGCGACGTGATCTCATTCTTGATCCGCTTCATCTTGGTTTGACCATGCATGAATCGGTAGGACACCCGACCGAGCTTGATCGTGTACTGGGTTGGGAAGCCGATTTTGCCGGTATATCTTTTGCCACTCCGGAAAAACTCGGTAATTATCAATACGGTTCTCCAATTGTAAATTTTCTGGCGGATAACACTCTGCCCGGTGGTTTGGCAACTGCTGGTTATGATGATGATGGTGTCCCAAATCAGAAATGGTATATTATCAAAGATGGAATTCTGAAGGAATATGGTTCCACCAGGGCGACGGCTCCCATGATCGGACTGGCGCAGAGCAGAGGATGCAATCGGGCGACGAATTATTATGATTTTCCGATAAACCGGATTCCAAATCTCTATCTGGAACCGGGAAAAGTTCAATTATCGCCTCAGGATCTTATTGCCGACACCAAAGATGGAATTTACATTGAAGGACAGGGTTCATTTTCGATCGATCAGCATCGGATAAATTTCCAGTTCGGCGGCGATATGTTCTGGGAAATCAAGAATGGCAAGAAGATCCGTCCACTAAAAAAAATCATCTATAAATCCCACAACCCTGAATTCTGGGGCAGTTGTGATGCTATCTGTGATCAAAGATTTTTCCGTACGTTCGGAGTAACCAACTGCGGTAAGGGACAACCGGGTCAAAGAGGGAGAATGACTCATGGAGGTGCAACAGCACGTTTTCGTAAGATCAGAGTAGGAGGTTCACAATGATCGACAGACAGAAGATGATCATCATAGCAGAAAAAATCAGGAAAAAATGCTGTGCTGACGATTATATCATCAGAATTTCAGCTCAGCATGATCACCTGGTCCGATTTGCCCGAAATGGAATAACCCAGCATATCGGTGGGGATAAACTGAGAATAAGCCTGAAAGTCGCTTTTGACAATAAAACTGGATCGGCATCTATTAATCAGTCAGACAGCGACTCTCTTGATCAGCTGATAAAAAGTGCAGAGAGCATTGCTCGAATCAATAAACCCGATCCGGAATATATCAAGACTGCCACTGCCCAGCAATTACCGAAAGTTGATAATTTCGACAGAGAAACCTCCGAATTGAATGAAGCAGCAATGATAGACAGAATCAAGCTCTGTATAGACAACGCCAGAAAACTGAAAGCACAATTGGCAGGGATAGCGGAAAAACATCATGGCTTAACCTATCTGACAACCCGTAATGGATTTGAAGGATTTGATCGGGACTCCAGTTATGCTCACTCCATGACAATTCAGAAGGATGAAATCGAAACAAAAGTCTCTCGATCTGCAAAAGCTGTTGATGAAATCGATATGAACAGTCTGATAGATCAGCTGAACAATCAGCTCGCTTCACTGGAAAAACCTCAAGCCATGAATATCGAAAGAATCCCGGTAATAATGCGTCCCCCAGCTGTTTTAAACTGGCTGATTTTTCTCTTCTGGATCCTTGACCGGCGGAGTGCTGATGAAGGTGTAAGCCCATTTACTGATCAACTCAATAAAAAATGTTTTGGTGATAATTTTACGATCAGATCTGTTCTGGATGATTCCGCCTTGTCAACACCTCCGTTTAACTGGGAAGGAATTCCTACTCAACCCACTACCTGGGTTGAACAGGGAATCCTGAAGAATATGCCTGTCACGCGATATTATGCTCAAAAAATCGGGATCGAACCAGTTTTCGTATTCAATTTTGATTTTAAGGGAGATAATTCTTCCGAAGCCGAGATGATGAAATCAGTTCCCAGAGGACTTATCATTAATAACCTCTGGTATATCCGACAAGTCGACAGGAAGACCGGAGAGATGACTGGTCTAACCAGAGACGGAGTTATGTATTTTGAAGATGGCAAAATAATCAGATCGGTCAATAATTTCCGCTGGAATGAGATACTTCATGAGATGACAAAAAGGATCATTTCTCTGGGACCCAGTGTCCCGCAGGAAACTTATGCCAGGATACCCACTTTACTGATTGATGCCTTCAATCTGGTTGACAGCACCACTTTCTGATAAATAGAGAACAGGCGGTTAAAATTTCTCAACCGCCTGTTCAAATTTGATCAATTCCTATTTTATCCGATAAAAATAAACTGCTCCCTGATCTTTGCCATTATTGATCTTACTGAAGAAATTCTCATCCATTTCGATCTCGAAATCAGTGGTTGATACATACTGAGCAGTTATTTTTACGGAATCATCATCATAAATCTTGAATTTCACATAATTATAGATGAAACCTCCGTAATTGATCAGGCTGCTGTGAGAAAAAACAAGAAATGCTCTCTGATTTCCCAGAGTGTGCGGAGCAAAATACTCGAACACGTCAATAGTCATACCGCCGGTCGCCTGGGGAGCATCTTTTTCTTCGTTTCCCGAGATCAGTTGACACTGCCCGTAATCTACAACAACTCGAACGATTTCACCCTGTTTAAGAGCGGTTATCAATTCAGAAAAATCAGTCAGTTGTTCTGTTTCGGAAAACAGTGGCAGAAAAATACATAGAGAAATTACCAGGAATAAAATCTTCTTCATATGACTCTCCGATTAATTTTTGTTAATATTATTGTTCTTTTCTCCAGTGTTTGATGATATCCTGAAAATCGATATTTTTCCAATCCTGTTTCCATTCATCATAGAAATTTACACTTTGCGATTGTGGTTCCGGATTTGGCTTACTTACTCGTGCCACGCAGGGCATGAGGACGGCATCCCCGGTAATCATGAATTCTCCGGGAGCAAGATTGGGAAGCACATCAGCTATATTGCTTGAGACATCAGACATCAGGTTCCTGATGTAATTTTGATCGTCAACATTGGTAAGGCGCAAAGAGATAAAATTATTGCACTGAGCGAAGATTGTTTCGGACACTTCCGAAGGTCTCTGGCTGACAACCATCAGACTAAGTCCATATTTACGACCTTCCTTGACGATTTTTTCCAAAGATTTTTTAGAAGCAGTATAACGTGGTTCATCGTTTCTGGGAGCGTAGTTATGGGCTTCTTCGCAGACGATCAGCACGGGAACGTCATTTAACAAGTCCCTGAAATGCTTTAATTTTGAGATCTGGAAACAGAAATCGAAGACCAGCCTGGAAACAAGACTTACGGTAATATTAAGCACTTCAAAGGGGATGCCACTCAGGTCAACAATGGTAATATTAGCAGAATTCTTATAGCCGAGAAACTGTTTGATGATATCTTCGAAATCTTCAGAGTAATATGGCGTTCCGTCTCGTTTCTGCGGGTCGAAAAGGAATTTCAGTCGTTTATCCTGAAGTTTGGTATCCAGATTTAGAATGAATTTATCAAACTCACCATGAAAGGGACCGGGAACAGCTTTTGTTGCTTCATTCTCAGAAGTGTGAGCAAAAATATGGCCCTTTTCAAAGTAGATCTTTTTCCTATCCATAACCAGAGTTCCATCTTCGAGTTTAGGTTGATTTTCCCAGTCCAGCTTTCCGATTACCTCATTATTGAGATTATCCATATAGTTTCTGACTTCATTGATATTGAAGTAAATTGGTGTATCGTAGGTTACATCACGAACGGACGGATTATGTCGTTCTTTGTTGAGGATCACTGCATTCCGGAATTGAGCACGCTGGTCGTGAGCGGTTAAATCATTAGCATCGATGAACATGGTCTCCAGCTCATCGGCATTCATCAGCCAGTAAGGAAGGATCAGGTTACTGTCTCTGAGCAGATTCAGATTAAAATCACTGTCATCAAGTTCAAAAGCCGATTTGTATTCCGAATGGAGATCAAAGATTATGATATGGCAGTTATTCTGGCCTTCACTGTTAACATATGCGCCGTTTTCGATTCCCAGGGCTTTCTGCAGGATCTTAGCGACCGTACATGATTTACCTGAACCGGTGGAACCAACAACCGCAATATGTTTGCTGAAAAAATTATTGGGATTGATCTTTAAAGTTATTTCATTGCTTTGAGCCAGAGTACCCAGTGGAAAATTATAGTTTGCCCCCGAAGAAAAGATCATTTCCAGTAATTCATCACTTACCAGAAAAACTTCTTCCGTAGGTGTAGGAAGTGTTGTCGTACCACGATAGAATTTATCTTCATCTATCAAAGTACCTACAGGTTGAGCGGTAATGAGAAATTTGCTGTCACCTTCGGGCATATATTTCTTTTCCGGTTCTGACTTAACATTCTGTACGCTGACAATCACGAAAGTTCTTTCACCGTTAGCTACTTTAAGATATTTCCCGACCTGAAGACTGTATTTATAATCCTCGAATTTCTTCTGAGAACTTATCTCTATTACCACTTTACTCGGTGAACTTTCGGTAACCTTGCCCACACTGACATCATAAAAACTGCTCATTTAGCCTCCTGTTCAGACTGCTCTGTTAACAGAACAGTTTCTAAAAACCGGATGATATTATCAAAGTGGGAACCTGTCCAGTAAATTTTACCGCATTTTCTGCAGATTCTGAATTCATTCCAATTTTGATAGACATATTCGGGAACCAAGTTTTTTATTTTTTCTTTATCAATTTCGAAAAGTATACGATTGCAAAGAGAGCAACGGCTGAAAATAGCTGATCTGTCAAAAACTATCAGATCCTGCAATTCCTTTAACTGTTCCAGATGATCATCACTACGAATCAAACGCCGCGGGAAGTGATAGTTCGAATCAGCCTGTTTTCTGCTTCGCGTCAAGACAATTCTGTCATCATTTATGGCCGTCCTAATCAGGGCAGAAAAACTGATTGCCTTGAACAAAGCTGCATCATAACCGAGTATTCTCAGCCATTTTGCCAATTTATTCAGATTTTCAGTAAGGATGAATTTTGGTTTCCCGGCAGGATTCACTCAAATCTTCCTACCCGGAAGAAGGATTCAACTTCCGGGATATCTGTCGATTTTGCTTCTGCAAGAGTACCCGTAAAGATGATCTTGTTATCATGAAGAAAGATCAGCCGGTCGGCTATTCTATGAATACTTGCCAATTCATGGGTAACAATGATAATCGTCATCTTCAGCAATTCTTTGAGTTTCAGGATCAGTTCATCGAGCGAGGCACTGGTAAGAGGGTCAAGACCTGCAGAGGGTTCGTCACAGATCAGGATCTCCGGATCCAGAGCAATTGCTCTGGCAAGGGCAACTCTTTTTTTCATCCCTCCGCTCAATTCTGAAGGTGTCAGATCGGCGGCACTCTCAAGATTAACCAAACTGAGTTTAACTCTGATTATTCTCTCGATGATATCCGGTGTTAAGGAAGTATGCTGTTCCAGAGGAATTGAGATATTTTCAAAGATCGTCATGGAATTCAGCAAAGCACCATTTTGAAAAAGCATTCCGATCTGCTTCAGAGTCTGATCAAATTCGTCATCTTCCATTCCGATAATTTCTTTGCCGAGGATCTTAACCGAACCGGAAACGGGATTATATAATTTCAAAATATTTTTGATCAAGGTTGTTTTCCCGCAGCCGCTGCCACCCAGGATCACGGTTATTTCATGGGGAAAGATATCCACAGAGACTCTGTCCAGAACAGTTTTATCTCCGTATTTGGCAACTAAATCCCTTACTGAAATTATTGGTTCTTTCATCATTTTAGAAATAGAAGATCAGGCTGTTCAGGGCATCAAGCACGATTACCCAGAAAATAGAAGCGACCACAGAAAGGGTGGTAACTTTGCCGACTCCTTCGGATCCGCCTTTAACTTTTAAGCCATAATAACTTCCGATAATTACTATTACCCAGGCGAAAAAGAGACTTTTCATTAATCCGATAATAACGTCTTTAACCGTTAAAACATTTATTGCCTGATTGAAATATGAAACTGCGCTGAGATCAAGATATGTAACGGCGATTATCAATCCGCCCACTATACCGATCAGGGTAGACATTGTTACCAGCAGTGGCATACAGATGGTGATTGCATGAAATTTAGGGACAACGATGTATTTGATCGGATTCAAAGCCATCATCCGAAGAGCATCTATCTCTTCGGTAACTTTCATGGTCGCAATTTCAGAAGCGATCGAAGAACCGCTTCTGCCGGCAACAATGATCGCCGTCATCATTGGTCCCATTTCACGAACCATCGAAATTGCTATCAGATCAGCTACAAAGATATTTGCACCGAACTGTCTTAACTGCGCAGCAGATTGCAGTGCCAGGATCAAACCAAGGATCAGTGACAGTAAGCTGATGATTCCCAGAGCATCAACGCCAATGAGGATACTCTGATGGATCACTTCGCCCTTACGATGGCTTTTTCTTTCAAAAATACCGGTAATCGACCAGTAAATGATATCGGCAGCCAGAGTGAAACTCACGACTACGGAATCTTTCCAGGAAAGGACTGATTCTCCGAGCCGAACGGTGAAATTGTCTTTTTCTATTACGGGAACCGGTTGCAATCCAACTGATGAGAAAATTTTTATCGTTCTTTTAACTTCTGTATTGGCATTTATTATTCTTGGTTTTTCCGGAAAATAACCGGATATCTCATCCAGAAATGCTACACCTGCGCCGTCTACTGTTTCAACATCTTTCAGATCTATTGATTTTATTTCCTTTTCTGCAAGAAGTTTACATTTCCTCAGCAGATCAGGTACGGTAAACTTATTTAAAGCACCACTGAAGATCAGATTTTTATCTTTCAGGATCATTTCTCATCATCTTAAAATATAGGTTATCCGCAGAAATAGTGTATGTTTCATAACCAGAAATTCGTCTCCCAGTTCAGGTTTCTTATTCATCAGTTTCAACTTATAATCAAGGGATATATACCTGAACAGTTTCAGATTGATGGCATTTTCCCATTCCAGGGTAGTAGTATCTTCTTTATTGAAAGGATACAGGACATCGGCATTAGTAGTATATGTAAGCCCGAAAGGCAGAAGAAAGGAGCCGATCAGAGATAATTCGGTACCGGTCTTATTGGTTGATTCTAATTCTGTATAAGTTCGATGTTCTATATCGTTTTCATCGATCGTTAATTTTGACAGCCCATAAACATCGCTATTGAAATCCTGACGAAGTCCGAATCCTGCCCTGAAACTGAGACTTGCCCGTGAAAGGTTCAGAATTCGGTAATTGAATCCGATACCTTCTTTGAGTACAAGAGGCATAATAACAGGTTTAATTATCACTTCATCATCATATTCGTCTTCTGCGATAGTACTGCCATCTTTATCAATTTTGGTATAGTAGAACTTTTTAGAGCTGTGAAATTTTTCTTTGAAAAAGTGTGAATTCAGATCTGCCCGTAAATAAAATCCCACATTTTTAAGGAAATAATAGACCAGTGTGTTTTTCAGGTCGAATTCATCTGCAGAAACCCGGAAATCTGTGTCTGATGATTTACTGGTACCCAATTCTATCAGGCTTTTCATCGTATAATGGATAGGATCGCTGTCATATATCAGACGATTATCCAGCTGTGTATTTAAGGTAATATTAGTTTCCGGATTGTCTTCGTCTATTTCATTGGAGCTGGAAATATTTACATTTCCATGGATCGCACTGGAAAATTTCAGTTTTTTCAAGGATGAATCAAGTGCGCTTTCATCTAAAACCCCTGCTCCGGTAACACATAAATCTGTTCCATCTTCCTCTGAAGTTATCACTATCGTAAGAGTCTGTACCTTTCCTTCTTCAACAAATACGGTGGTAAAATTCCTATAAGTATTAAAAGGCTCATTATCGATCGTTACTTTGTACAGTCCCGGTTTAAGCACCCATACTCTCTGTTGCTCGCCAACTTCTTCTTCAGCAGGAAATTCCGAGCCAAAACTCTCTCCATTTTCAGAATCGAAAATCTCGTATCTGATTTTCCTGAAATTTCTGTCTTCATCGATAATATCTACCATCAGGCAGCCCCAGTCGGGTTCAATGATCCTCTTGTAGCGAGGGATGATCTCAATTCCTTTTTTGCTCATCATCTGATCCTGGTTACCCGAGCCATAATAGATCGTATATTTTCCTTCCAGCAACGGAACAGGATTCCCCATTTTACCGGAGTATTCATAACCGTATTTATCAACAATCATGTAATAAGGTTCATTATCCGAACGCGTCAATGCTGGCAGCAGGAGTAGTCCTTTACCTACAGATGGTATCTCTTCTTCAAGGATCTCAGTAAGATTGGGATCAAATCTCTCTTCTATTTCATGAAGATATTCCACGGCAATTTGCCCTTTATCGAAATAGATGAGTACTTTTTTGATAAAATTATCTGTTTCGTTCAGGATCATCTCGTTGATCCGCTGCACATAAGTCTCGAAACTGTTTTCAGCAAGTGTTTTTTCGATATTGACATTATGCCTGATCAGAACTACTTCCTGTCCGCTGCGGACAAGATAGAAGTCCATATTCAAACGAGCCTGATAAGCAAAATCGGATTGATATAATTCAATATTATTGATGCTGGTATTGATCTCGAAATCGGGGTGATCGCTGAGAAACTCTCTTTGGATCTGGTTGAAGATGCCGTAGGCTGAAATCCGTTTATAGATCAGATTAGGTATAATCTCCGTCAGACTTACTCCCCAGAGATTATAATCGGCATAGGTAATTTTAGGACCGAAATGCCTGATCACGATCTGACGGCGGTTATAAGTTTTAGGAATACGGGTATCGTTGATCAGTACTGAATAATTCAACGGTGTTTCCTGTTTAAGGTTTTCTTTTTCCGAATGGGGATAATACTCCAGAATATAGTAGTTGGGACTGATTATCTCACCGGCCATACAGCCTGCCAGGAAAAGAGAAATGAGAAAAATATACAGATAAAATTTCCGATATTTCATAATTTATCCTGTTATTTTCGTTTGGTTCTGAGCAGAATCGATGGTTCTTCACTGATCTGACGGGAGAATTCGTTCAGATATTCTATTGTTTCCCGCAGCCCTTCTATCGTCTGAATAATATCCTGTCTTGTTTTCAGATGAGTAACATCAAGTCTGGTAAAAGTATCATT